>SVKC01000055.1 GCA_015068655.1 Oscillospiraceae bacterium | reverse complement strand
TCTATGACCTTTCAGCAGTAGTATCATACTTCAGCATGGAGCTTGACACAGATGCATACTCAACATATGCAAAGTATGATTTGAACCGTGACGGCGTTATTGACTCAAAGGACGTAGCATACGTGCTCGTATCCTGGGGCAAATAATCAAAGCCGCAGAAAAGAAACTAACGAACGGAAAGCCTCGGCTTTCCGTTCGTTTTCTATAACTTTGAAAAAAATATCGACAAATGATTCAAAGTGCGGTATACTATATAAAAAAGTGTTCAGGAGGTTTGATGTATGAAAATATGTGTATACGGTGCAGCATCACCGACAATTGACAGTTTTTATATTCAAAAAGTAGAAGAATTGGGGAAAACTATGGCAGAGCGTGGCCATTCATTGGTTTTCGGCGGTGGAGGAAACGGCTTGATGGGTGCTGCGGCAAGAGGCGTGAAGGACGGCGGTGGCTACATTATGGGTGTAATACCCAAGTTTTTCAGGGATGAATCTGTAGAAAAAATATGTGATTTTTGTGATGAGCTTGTTCTGCCTGATACTATGCGGCAGCGAAAACAGATTATGGAAGACAATTCGGATGCTTTTATCGTTGTTCCGGGAGGAATTGGAACTTATGAAGAGTTTTTTGAAATTCTTACATTGAAGCAGCTTTGCCGTCATAACAAGCCAATTGTTCTATATAATCTTAGGGGCTTTTATGATGAACTCAATACGGCAATGGACAGTGCCATAAAAAAGAACTTTATACGCGAAAACTGTAGTGAGCTTTATCTGTGCACAGAGGATATTGAGGAGCTGTTCAATTATATTGAGAGCCCCGTAAGAGAGGTAAGAACCATAAAAGAATTGAAAGACGGTTAAATATTATATGAAAGGCGGTGCTTCATGAAGAAACACCGCCTTTGGATTACATTAGGATTGAAATGAAAATTCCTGACAGCACAATGAACAGACAGAAAAACTTATAGAGAATGTCCTTTTCTTTGAATATCAGCCAGCCTGTAAGAACAGTTACGATTACAGACGATTGCTTGATAATTGTCATAAGAGTAACCTCACTGTTGGGATTGGCATTTGCTTCAAACAAAAACCTGTCTCCTACCACCAAAGAGAGACTGAGAATTGGAATCCAGTAATTTGTTTTTACGCTTTTCAATGATATTTTTTCTTTTTTGACGAGAATAATAAGTCCGTATATAAGCGTCAGGAACAGCATAAACCAGAATTGAAGCTGTGATGATTCCAGATTCTTCATAAGAACCTTGTCCATTGTTCCTGAAACTGCATTCAAGAAACAGTTGAGAAGAGCAGCAACAAGAACCGGGATGGTTATACCTTTTCTATTGGTGTTTTTCTTTAAATTAACAAGAAATAGTCCGATAATTACCAGTGTTACACCTATTGCCTTGGGGAGAGTAAGGCTTTCACCCAGAACAATTACCCCAAGCACTGTTGAAAAGACCATTCTTGACAAGTCCATTATTCCATATAGACTCACGGAAATATGCTTGAGCGTCAAAAAGGCGCATAACCATGCTGCACAGCAAACTGTGGATTTCAGAAATATATAGAATATGTATATTGGCTCTACCGAAAAAGCCGACTTCGAAAAGGGGAGCGTGAAGAAAAATCCCAAAAGGGTATAAAAGAACAAAATTTCGGTGGAGCTGCTCTTTTTCAAAGCGGCTTTTTTCATTCCTTCACGTGAACCTTTGAGCAAGCTGTATACAAGAACAAAAATTATCCATAAGTTATTCATAAGATGTACCTCACTTTTTCTATTCTACAATTTTTTTGCAAAAAAATCAAGAAAAACTTGTTATTTTCCCGCTGTAATGTGATATTTATTTCAAAGATGACTTTCTGCTAAAAACTTTTGAGTTGCTAAAAAGCAAAATCAAAATTAATTAAAATTATTATGTCATATTATAAAGAAATTTGTTGACTTTATTTGAAAAATATGCTAGAATTTTGTTAATGATTTTTTCATTTGTAGGGAGTGAGAGACATAGTAAAACTGGAAGAAAAAATATTAAATGAAGGAAAAGTGCTGCCCGGTGATGTTTTGAAGGTTGATTGTTTTCTGAATCATCAGCTTGATGTTCAGTTTCTTCTTGAAATAGGCAAAGAAATTGCAATGTTATATAAAAATGAACCTGTCAACAAAATTCTTACTATTGAAACATCGGGAATTCCTATTGCCTTTGCGGCAGCACAGTTTATGAACGTTCCGGTTGTTTTTGCAAAGAAGGACAAGTCCGGCAATGTTCCTGATAATTTCTATTCATCAAAGGTTGTTTCATTTACCCGCAAAAATGAATATGATGCCATTGTAAGCAAAGATTTTCTTAATAATTGTGATAATGTTCTTGTTATTGATGATTTTCTTGCCAAAGGAAATGCACTTAACGGATTGATGGATATTATTAATCAATCAGGTGCAAAATTATGTGGCTGCGTTGTTGCTATTGAAAAAGGTTTTCAGGGCGGAGGAGACCAGTTAAGACAAAGTGGTATTCGTGTTGATTCTTTGGCACTTATAGATTCGATGTCTGCAGATTCGCTGACTTTCCGCAAATAATCAAATGAAGAAAATTAAAATTATATAAATTTTGCCAAAAAGGCAGGAGGATGTTAAAATGAAAAGAATTATTTCACTTCTCGTTGTTGCTGTAATGCTTATAGCAAGTGTTGGTATGCTCTCAGCATGTGGCGACAAGGGCACAAACACAGCTGTTGACGCTGATTTCAAGATTGGTTTCATTTTCTTGCATGATGAAAACTCAACCTACGACAAGAACTTCCTTGTTGCAGCTGAAGCTGCTACAGAAGAGCTCGGTCTCACACCTGACCAGGTTATCTTCAAGACAAACATTCCTGAAGGTAATGAATGTTATGAAGCAGCAGCTGACCTTGCAGACCAGGGTTGTGATATCGTATTTGCAAACAGCTTTGGACACGAACCATATATGCTCAAGGCTGCAAAGGAATTCCCTGAAGTTGAATTCTGTCACGCAACAGGAACAACTGCTCATACTGAAAAAATCGACAACTTCCACAATGCATTTGCATCAATTTATGAAGGTAGATACCTTGCAGGTATTGCAGCAGGTATGAAGCTTAACGAAATGATTGAATCAGGCAAGATTACCGCTGACCAGGCAAAGATGGGTTACGTTGGTGCTTATACGTATGCTGAAGTTATTTCAGGTTATACTTCATTCTATCTTGGTGCAAAGTCTGTTTGTCCTTCTGTAACAATGGAAGTACAGTTCACAGGCAGCTGGTATGATGAAGCTCTTGAAAAGGAAGCAGCTACAAAACTTCTCAGCAATAACTGTGTTCTTATCAGCCAGCATGCTGACTCTATGGGTGCTCCTACTGCTTGTGAAAATGCAGGTGTTCCCAATGTGTCATACAACGGCAGCACAAAGAGCGCTTGTCCCAATACATTTATCGTTTCTTCAAGAATAGACTGGTCTCCTTACTTCAAGCACATTATCAATGCTTCGCTTAATGATGAGAAGATTGCTTTTGACTGGTGTGAAGGCTTTGAAGCTGGTTCTGTAGCCCTTACAGAAGTTAATGAAGCTGTTGCTGCAAAGGGTACACAGGAAGCAATGGATGCAGCTAAAGCAAAGCTTATTGCAGGTGAAATTCACGTATTTGATACTGATACATTTACCGTTGAGGGTAAAAAGCTTGATTCATATCTTGCTGATGTTGACACAGATGAAGCGTACGAAAAGGATACAGAAGCTATTTCTGACGGATATTTCCACGAATCAGAGTACCGCAGTGCACCTTACTTCGATCTTCAGATCGACGGTATCACATTGCTTAACAGTATGTTCTAAAAAATTACCGACTCAAATGAAAGCTTATTGAATCCATTGACGAGTCTGATATAGGGCGGGGTTCTCTCTGCCCTATATTGTTTATTTAAACCTTTGAAGTTTTAAAGAAATTATTTATTGTGGGGATTGATATGGGACAGAATATTGCTCTTGAGTTAAAAAATATAACAAAGACCTTTGGTAGTATTGTTGCAAACAAAAATGTATGCTTGCAAGTAAAAAAGGGTGAAATTCTCTCCGTGCTTGGTGAAAATGGTAGCGGAAAAACAACCCTTATGAATATGGTTTCGGGAATATACTATCCCGACAGTGGTCAGATTCTGATTGATGGGGAGGAAGTAGTTATTTCTTCACCCAAAGATGCTTTTAATTACAAAATTGGTATGATACATCAGCATTTTAAACTTGTTGATGTATTTTCGGCTGCTGAAAATATTGTATTGGGTCTTGAAAAGGAAAAAGGCTTTGATATGCCTAAATATATCGAGAAGATAAATGAAATAACTGAAACATATGGATTTGAACTTGACCCGTATAAAAAGATTTATGAGATGTCTGTTTCCGAAAAGCAGACTGTTGAGATTATAAAAGTATTATTCCGCGGTGCAGATATTTTGATTCTTGACGAGCCTACGGCGGTTCTTACTCCGCAGGAAACTTTTAAGCTTTTTGCTGTACTGAGAAATATGCGTGAAAACGGCAAGGCTATCATTATTATAACACACAAGCTTCATGAAGTGCTGACCCTTTCTGATAACGTTGCAGTTCTTCGTAAAGGTGAATATGTGGGTACTGTAGAAACTTCAAAAACAAATGAAGCTGAACTTACAGAAATGATGGTAGGTAAAAAAGTATCTTTGAATATTGAAAGAAGCATGCCTGAAAACCCTTGTGACAGGCTTGTTGTAGATAAAATCAGTTGTATAAACAGAGAAGGTGTTAAACTTCTGGATAATGTTTCCTTTACTGCTCGTTCAGGGGAAATTCTTGGTATTGCCGGTATTGCCGGTAGCGGACAGAGGGAGCTTATGGAAGCAATTGCCGGACTTCAGCACATTGATACCGGTAGTATTCTTTATTATGACCCCCAAACGGGCAAAGAGGAAAACCTTAGGGATAAAACACCTATGGAAATCAGGGATATGGGTGTGAGACTTGCCTTTGTGCCTGAAGACCGACTTGGTATGGGTCTTGTGGGTAATATGGATATTATTGACAATATGATGCTTCGTAGCTACAGAAAAGGACATTCGGTATTTCTTCAAAGAAAGGCTCCAAAGTCACTTGCCGATGAAATAATTGAGCGTCTTGAAGTTGTAACTCCTTCTGTAAATACACCCGTCAGACGTCTTTCAGGAGGAAACATTCAAAAGGTTCTTGTTGGCAGGGAAATTGCATCTTCGCCGACTGTTATGATGGCGGCATATCCCGTAAGAGGTCTTGATATAAACTCTTCGTATACAATTTACAATCTTCTCAACGAACAAAAGAGAAAAGGTGTTGCCGTAATTTTCGTAGGAGAAGACCTGGATGTTTTAATTGAGCTTTGCGACAGAATTATGGTTATTGGTTCGGGAAAGATTACAGGAATTGTTGACGGAAGAAATACTACAAAGGAAGAAATTGGTCTTTTGATGACCAAATCATCACATATGGATGATGAAGGGGGAAAGAAAGATGAATAAAGTAAATAGTCTTATGTTTTCAGCTCTCAATAAAAATCCTTTTCATATTGCCAAACGTGGTGAGATTGTATGGTGGAAAGCGTGGCTTATCCGAATTATTGCTGTTTTGATGGCTCTTGTTGTTTGCGGTATTATAACAGTTGCACTTACCAAACTGAATCCCGTAAAAGTATATCTGACAATGATTGACGGTGCGGTAGGCACCACGAGACTTGTTTGGAATTTGCTTCAAAATACAGCGATACTTCTCTGTGTTTCTTTGGCAGTAACACCGGCATTCAAGATGCGATTCTGGAATATCGGTGCTGAGGGACAGATTCTTATAGGCGGACTTGCTACCGCAACCTGTATGATATTTCTAGGCGAAAAGTTACCAACTTTTGTATTGATACCGGTTATGCTTTTGATGAGTATTATTACGGGTGCATTGTGGGGACTTGTGCCTGCATATTTCAAAACACGTTTCAATTCAAACGAAACACTGTTTACTCTTATGATGAACTATATTGCAATCCAGATTGTTGCTTACTTTACACTGGAATGGTCAGTTCCAAAGGGTTCGGGTACACCAAGAACGCTGGAATTTGGTCAATTGCCTATGCTTTTTGGACAGAAGTATCTGGTGAACATTCTGTTTGTTGTATTGATTACGGTTTTGATGTATATATACCTAAAATACAGCAAGCAAGGCTATGAAATTTCTGTAGTAGGTGAAAGTGAGAATACCGCAAAATACATAGGTATCAACGTAAAAAAGGTTGTTCTCAGAACTATGGCGATTTCCGGCGCAATTTGTGGTATTGCGGGATTTTTGCTTGTTGCGGGTACCGATCATTCATTGAAAAGTGATACTTCGGGCGGAAGAGGTTTTACTGCCATAATGGTTTCGTGGCTTGCAAAGTTCAACCCGATTTTTATGGTCTTGACATCTCTCCTGATTGTATTTCTTGAAAAAGGTGCATCAAAAATTTCTGAGGTATATAGATTGAATTCTTCATTTTCTGATATTATAACTGGGATAATTATATTCTTTATTATCGGCTCAGAATTTTTTATAAATTATACTATTAAAATCAACAAAAAAGAAAAGGAGGAGAATGTATGATAGCAACAATAATTCAACGTGCAGTTATGCAGGGAACTCCTTTGCTTTTTGGCTCAACCGGTGAAATTCTGACCGAAAAGTCAGGACACCTCAACCTGGGCATTCCGGGAATTATGTATGTGGGTGCAATAAGCGGTGTTGCAGGTTCTTTTCTTTATGAACAGGCAGTTGCTTCAGTAAACCCCTTTTGGGCGGTATTTATTCCGTTGATTTGTTCTTTGATTGGTTCTGCACTTATGGGACTTATTTACTGCTTTTTAACCGTAACTCTTCGTGCTAATCAAAATGTTACAGGTCTTGCTCTTACAACATTTGGTATAGGTATCGGTAACTTTTTTGGCGGTTCTCTTATAAAACTCGTTGATACTGATGTGCCGTCAATCTCACTTTCAACAACCAGTACTATTTTCAAAACCCAGCTTCCTTTTGCTGATAAATTAGGTTGGTTTGGCGAAATATTTCTTTCGTACGGATTTTTGGTATATGTGGCAATTATTGTAGCATTGGTGTCATCATATGTACTGCAGAAAACACGAACAGGTCTTCATTTGCGAGCAGTTGGTGAAAGCCCTGAAACCGCAGATGCAGCAGGAATAAACGTAAGCAAATATAAATATGTTTCTACCTGTATCGGCAGTGCTATTGCAGGTCTTGGCGGATTGTACTACGTTATGGACTATGCAAACGGCGTGTGGTCAAACAATGGTTTTGGTGACAGAGGTTGGCTTTCTATTGCTCTTGTAATATTCTCTGTATGGAGACCTTCAATAAGCATTTTAGGGTCTATTCTTTTTGGTTTTCTCTACGTAATACCAACTTATATTCCGGGAATTACAGTAAGCACAAAAAAACTCTTTGAAATGCTTCCGTATGTTGTTACGATAATCGTTTTGTTGATAACAAGCATACGTGACAAAAAAGAAAATCAGCCACCTGCAGCTTTGGGTTTACCTTATTTCCGCGAAGAACGCTGATTGTAGATTTAATGAAATAAAGAAAATGCCATAATCGTATAACGAATTATGGCATTTCTGTTTTTTGTTCTAAAATTTTTTCTAATCTGTTGAAATTAGTAATTAGATGTTGTATAATGAGTTTAATCGTGAAACGATTAAACTCAGCGATATAAATTCCTGACGGAATTTGCGATATACCTTGCGGTGCGATATATTACTTCGTAATGCGATATGTGCCTACGGCACGAGAATAAGG
>SVKC01000006.1 GCA_015068655.1 Oscillospiraceae bacterium | reverse complement strand
TTCACTCAAGATGTCAGATGATGTAGATGCTGCATCATTAGAGACTATCACAGCTGTAAAGACGACAGCTCCTGAAGGAAACGCTGTATCACCAATTGATGCGGATTATGATGCGACGAACAGAACCCTTACTCTTACATTTGAAGAAGGCTCATTCGAAGATGAAGCAGAATACAAGCTTGATATGTCTGGGGTGGTTACTCCAAACTTAATTCCGTTTGAGGTATTTGAGGATCAAATGGGACCGTGCACCTTTGTTGCTAAGGAAACTGCAACTAAAAAACTTGATGTTGTCCTGAAAAATCAGGATGACGATGTTATAATAGATTCTCAAGGATTAGCTGCTGCAACTGAGGTTAAGGCAACCCTGACGGTTACAAATTTTGAAGATTTTGAAACATTATCACCCATTTCTATACTTGCTTTGTACGAAGGAGATAGACTTGTAAAGGTAAAGACTTGCACGGAAAAAGCTAAATGGATCAAGGATAATGTGACAGGTGCTTATTCAAAGACTGTGGTCATTGATGGGCTCGCAGGTGTCAGCGTAGATAATGCAAAAGTATTTCTGTGGAAAGATTTTGCTTCGCTGAGTCCGTTATTTGCAGCGGACGACTGTCTTTGACCTTTTATATGCGACAGAGGGCTATAAATACCAAGCGGTTTTAAGCTTAGATGATGAATTGTTGGCAGCGTCGCTTGTGCCTGATGCATTTGAGGTATATGATAGTATTTCGGGCGAGGAAATTTCTGTAAAAGAGGTTCAATATAGTTCCGCTAATACAGGAGCAGTTCTTGTTCTTGAACCGCCTCATCTTTTTGGCTGTGAGTCCATAGTTAAATTAACCGGGGTTAGGAGCCTTTCGGGTGAGCAGCTAACAGATGTTGAACGGATTGTCAACTTAGAGAGAACCTTTGACAGCTCAATTTTTGGTATGTTTGTTAAGAGTGTGGCTATATATAGTGATGGCTGGGTGCTTGCACCCCAGCCATACACTCCTTTTCGTGCCATTGTAACCGTAGTTAATGCATCAACAACATTGCAAACAGGAACGTTGGTACTTACCAGAAATGATAATGAGCCATTTTTGACCGAAGAGGTCACAGTGGGGGCAGGCGAGACAAGACGAGTTAAATTTAATGTAGGTGGAATAGATTGGCAAAAGGATGACGTCCTGAATGCAGAAATAGTGCTGCGGTAGTTTGCAATTAATAACCATTTGGAGGAATAATAATGTTAAAGACTTCTATAAATTTTGATGCCATGCTTGAGTTGCCGAGCAACAAAGGCGTAACTGACGCAGAGATTTGTGGGGCATTTGAGTTGATTCAGGCATCGGGGCTTGATTGCGTAGACTGGACATTGGGATTTAGTGAATATAGCTATTCAAACGAGTGGACAGAGAAGTTTGATAATGCCTGCAAGAAGTTTGGAATAGAACTCGGGCAGACACATACTTGGGTTGAGATTGGAACAGTTATAGAGAACGGCGAGGTCAAGTGTGTTATGTCTGAGGAGGACAAGAAAAAGTTGGAGTTTTCCATCAAGTCGACGAGCTGGTGTGGATGCAAAAACACTGTAATCCACCCCTTGACTTTGCCTGATGTATGGGATGATGAATATAGACTCAAGTGCAGGCAGATGAATATAGATTTCTTTGAATACCTTCTGAATTATGCACATAAATATGATGTTAACCTTTGCCTTGAAACTATGGCATGGCATGGAGAAAATTATGCATATTGTGCAAATCCTATAGAGCTTAAGGACTTGCATGATGCACTAAACGATGAAAAAATTAAATATTGTGTGGATACGGGTCATGTATATGCCTCGGGGCACAATGTTGAGGATACCATAGAACTTTTAGGTGACGATATAGCGGCCTTGCATTTGCAAGACACCTATGTTGGAGAGGACAGGCATAATTTACCCCCATTTGGACAAATAAATTGGGAAGAAGTTTGCAAGGCTTTGGCTAATATAGGATATACAGGGATTCTTAATTTTGAAATACTGGGCGGAAAAGTAGTTAAGTTAGACAGGGATGCCCAATTAGCATATTTGAAATATTGTGCCGAAATGGGTAAATACTTTAACAGGCTAATTGATAGGCACAGAAAATAATTTAACACATACACAAATGGAGGAATACATAATGAAGAGCAAGATAAAGGCAGAGGTACACGCACATACAAACGCATGCTTTCACGCTTACAGCACTATAGGCGAGATGGTTGCCATGGCAGAGAAACGAGGACAAGAGCTTTTGGCTATAACCGACCACGGTCCGAGTTATCCTGACAGCCCAAATGTTTGGTATTTTGAAAATCTTGTGGCTTTGCCAAGAAAGATTGGCTCCGTATATGTTGTAAGAGGTGCTGAGGTTAGCCTGACGGGTCGTGATGGTTCAGTGGATTTACCACAGGAAATTTTAAAAAAGCTCGATTGGGTTATTGCAAGCTATCACGCTCCATTTATACAACCCGGAAGCATAAGAGAGAACACTGATGCATATATCAACGCTCTGAAAAATCCCTATATTGACGCGATAGGACACAGCGGTACACCGTCTTTTGCTTATGATATTGATGAGGTTTTGGAAACGGTAAAAAAGCTGGATAAGGTTATTGAACTGAATAACCACTCCTTTATAGCTCGAAAGAGTAGCATAGAAAATTGTAAAAAAATAGCTCGTCGCTGTGCAGAACTTGGCGTTAATGTGATACTCTCGACTGATGCTCATAGCGCCTATGAGATAGCCGAAACAGAAGAATGTTGGAAAATGGCGATGGAGGCGGGGATTTGCGAGGAGCAAATTTTGAATTTGAATGCGGAGCGTTTTTTGAGTTATATATGCAGAAGGCGCGGGTACGATAGGGCGCGCTTTGAAAGTGAAGTATCTGACAGATAGAAATTAGTATTATTTAAAATATTATAAAAATTGGAGGTAAAGAGGTATGAAAAAAGCAATAGCATTTTTACTCGCTTTGGTTGTTATGTCATCTTTGTTGGTAGGTTGTGGCGATAAAAGCACAAGCGAAAACGCAGTGGATGCTAATGACATTCCATTTAATGTGATGGCGGAGGAGTATGATGATATTTCGGATATGCCTGATTATACAGGCAAGAAACTTGAGCTTAAGGTTTGGTATTGTTTGGGTTCATATGCACCAAATCGCAACAAAGTGGCAACAAAGGATGTTGTTACACCAGAGGTTGCGCGTGTTACAGGCGTAACAATTACACCTGAGGGTTCGTTTGATAACGGTGGAGACACCCAGGATGCTAAGGTGGCGAAGGTTATAGCGACTGATACATGGCCACACCTGCTTATTGGTTGCCAGAAAAACACCATGGCACAATTGATTGAAGAGGATTTGGTTTATGATTTGACAGACCTTATTCCCAAATATATGCCTAACCTGAACAAATTGCTTGAAAAGGATGATTTTTTAAACGATAGCAGAATTGATGGAAGACTTTATGAAATAACTCTGAGCGCTCCTCTTGAATATGTTTATCCTGATATGTCACCCGAGCTTATTGCACGTAATTCAAATCCAAAATCAGACACAGGTTATGTATATGTGAGAGATGATATATTAAAGAAGTTAAAACCTGATGCATATACACAAAAAGAGCTCCAGGCAATATTTGATAAAAACCATACTCTCACCAAAGAGGAGATTTTGAATGGTGCATTTAACTCAAAAGAAGAGTTTTTTGATTTCTTGCGTCAGGTTAAAGACCTCAACATTAAGGTTGGAAACAGAAAGGTTTATCCCACATATGCAAGAACAGGCTCTGATAACTGGGACCTTATGACTCAGCTTTTGGGTTTTCTTAATGGATATAATATGTATCCAACAGGTGGCGAGAATTACTTCACATATTACGATAAGCAGACTGGTAATATTGAATATATGTTCCAACAGCCTGACTTTAAGGAAAGCATAAAAGAAATTACCGCTCTTGTTCAAGAAGATATAGTATCACAGGATTCACTTGTTGACAATAGAGCTTCTTATGAAGAAAAGTGTGCAAATGGAGAATACGCTGTACTTTATGGTGGAGGAGTTCCTGATATTGCTACAATTAACAAAAATGCTGAAAAATCGGGTTATCAATACAGAAAGGTAATATTGAATATACCATTTAATACAGAAAAATATGTAAATGTGAAGAATAATCTGACAGGTGGCACTAAATACGCTGTCTTGAAGAACGCAGTTTCCGAAGAGGATCTTCCTCATGTTTTGAGATTTATTGACTTTATGGCAACAGATGTGGGACAGAAGGTAGTGCAATGGGGACCAAAAAGTGCGGGCTTATTTAAGGAAACCGAAAATGGCAGACGGTATACTGATCCCGAGCTTGAGGCTTGTATGGTTAATGGTGAGGCAAACCAAAGGGATTTGTATTATAACTTGAATAACAAAGCTTGGCCGGGATTTCCTCTTGCTACAAACAGATGGCAGCCGGTATATATATACGATTTTACACCTAACGAAGCTGCACTTAATAGATTTATGTCTACAGGTTTATACAATCCTATAGAATATGTTCAAGGTATAAGATATGATATATATAATCTTGCTTCTTACAATGAGGGTGCAGAGAAATTCTGGAATGCACGTGCCGCTTTTGAAACAGCTCTTACTAAAATTCTTACGGCTAAAAATGATCAACAATTTGAAAGTCTTTACAATGATATGGTTGGAGTTGCCGAGCGCAATGGCTTAACTGATAAAACTTTAAAAGAGCTTAATGATTTGTGGAAGAATGACCTGAACAAAGATTATATGGATAATTTAAAATAAATTAACTTTACTCATAGCGGGTATAATTTCCCCTATGTCTGTTTTGAGATATATTACAATTGTTTCTTAATTGTATTGAGGATTTTTCCTGAAGCATATCCTTCTTAAAACAACCATCGGAGGAGCTGTCGCAAAATGCGGCAGCTCCTTTGGGATGGACGCAAAATAGTGTTAACCGATAAAGGAGGCAAGCGTTATGTTTATTATACCATGTCCGAAACATATGGAAGAGTTTGAGGGGGAGCTGCATTATGAAGCTCTCTCGGTTGTATGCGAAGACAAATGCATAAATGAAATGTATGGTGAACTGACAGAGATAAATGGAGATAAGAAAATCTTTGTTAATAAGAATGAAAGTTTAAGTGACGAAGAATATAAACTGACCGTAAATGAAAATGGAGTTAATATAGAATATGGTGAAATTGTCGGTGCATATAGGGCACTGACCACACTGAAAATGATGTTATCTCAATGTGAAAAAGGGTCAATCGGTTTTGCCAAAATTCATGATTGTCCGTCCATAAAAAACAGAGGTTATATGCTCGATATCAGCAGGGGCAGAATTCCAAAGCTTAGCCATTTAAAGAGAATAATTGATTTGCTGGCAGATTTGAAATATAATCAACTGCAATTATATATGGATTCTTTTGTTTATGAGTATAAGAATTTTCCTGAATATTGGCAAGATACAAAACCTTTAACAAAAGACGAGATAAAAGAGCTGGATAAGTATTGTACTGAACGATTTATAAAGTTTGTTCCAAATCAAAACAGTTTTGGACATATGGGGGCTTGGACTAAAAAGGAGGAACTGTCGCATCTTTCGATAACAGGGAGTGATGGCAAACCATCTGCGACACTTAATCCTTTGAAGGAAGAAACGTTAAGTTTTATTGACAAAATATATGACGGATATTTTGACTCATTTTCGGCTGATATGGTGAATATCGGTATGGATGAACCAATCGAGCTTGGCTTAAACGAAACTAAAGAAATGTGCGACCGAGTTGGTGTTGGAAAGGTATATACAGACTATTTAAAGAAGGTATGCGACCTTATATCAAACAAATATGGAAAAACACCTATGTTTTGGGACGACATTGTGTTCAAACATCCTGAGCAACTTGATTTTGTGCCAAAGGATGCTATATTGATGCAGTGGGGATATGAAACAGAACACCACTTTGAAAGAAATTGTCAGAGCATAAAGGACAGAGGTCTGAGATTTTATGTTTGTCCGGGTACATCTATGTGGCAAAGCTTTGTTGGTAGAACAAATAATGTTATATTTAATATTACAAATTCGGCAGAATCTGCGTCATATTATGGTGCGGAGGGGTTTCTTTTAACAGAGTGGGGTGATTGCGGACATCCTCAAATGGCATCTGTTACATATTTCCCCATAGTTTTAGGTGGAAGCGTTTCTTGGAACTCACCAGACCATAATTCAGAAAAAGCATATGAAAAAAGAAGAGAATTATTAGACCTCATAAAAGCTTATCTGGATAAATATATTTATAAGACAAAAGGCGACAAATCTCTTGCTGATATAGTTTATCGAATGGGAAATTATTATCTCCATGAGGATTGTTTGGCATTTAACGGTACTGAGCTTGCTATATACTTGTGCAAACCGGAGCTTCTTACTGAAAAGAAACGTATAGGCATAAGCAGAGTATTAAAATATATGATGGATATTAAACAGGAGCTTAATGAAATCACGGCAGATGAAGATGCCTTGACAGAGATAAAGTTCTCCTGTGACTTGATTATTTATATCTCAAGGCTGATGTGTGGACTTCACGATAGACTCATAGAAGAAAAGAATGACATTATCAGACGTTATAAGGAATTGTGGCTGAAAACAAGTCGAGATATAGGAGCAGAGATTTTTATAGATGTATTAGAAAAAGCATTTATAGAATATACAAAGTGATATAAAAATTTATAATTTTAATGCAATATGCTTTGTAAATGTTGATGTTACATTTGACCTGATAGTTGAGGTGGCGTCAACACATAAATTTGCCGTAAGGTAAGCGGCGGTATTTGAATTTAACGCCTTAAACGGCAGACTTTTTGTGTGCGGATTTAATTTTGAAGAGAGTGATGCAGGGGCAAAATGGCTCAAGGCAAGAATTTTGGAATATGTCAAGAGAGATGAATTTGCACCCGAGCACGACCTTGATGAGAGAATGCTTAAAACCGCGGTAAGAAAAAATAGAGCAATAAAGAATGGGATCATATAGGTTTAAATGATAAATTGATTTAAGGATGGTGTATTAAATATGGACAAGATAATAAGTTATGAAAATTTAAAACGATTTGCATACACAAACGAGAAAATATGCAAAAAGCCGATAAAGGGAGTTGTTATCTCATTTTTTGGTTGTGGCGCCACTTTTGCTTCTGTAAATGATGAGTCGTCTATGGGCAAGCGCCTAGCTGAGATGGGCATACTTTATATAACGCCGCACAACAACCCGTGGTCGTTTATGAACAAACAGGCGTTCAACTGCACCGAAGAGATTATGGATGTTTTGTTTGAGCATTATAATCTGGGGGACGATATACCGATTGTGTATTCAGGCGGGAGTATGGGAGGACAGTCTGCGCTTATGTATTCCGTTTTATCAAAACGCAAGCCTGTTGCCTGTGTTGTAAATTGTCCTGCATGTGATGTGGTTGATAAGTATAAAAATGATGAAAATTTCAGCAGGATACTCTATAGTGCAGTTTATCACGAGGACGGACCGATAGAAGAGGCACTTGAAAAGATATCGCCGAATTACAACGTTGATAAACTACCCAAGATTAAGTATTATGTATTCCATTGTGATAAAGACGACTTACTTGACATAAAGACTAACTCGGATGTGTTGGTTGCGAAAATGAAAGACGATTTTGATATAACATATCACATTGTGCATGGAACAGGGCATGCGGTGCTGACGCCTGAGATGCAAGAGCTTTATGATAAATATATAATTGATAGTATATTAAACTAAAGAGAGATAAAACAGTTAAACGAAGAGATTTTTGAAAAACAAGATTAAGCGGGGCGATAGGGAGGCAGAAAGCAAAACCTATTTTAAATAAAGTACCAACATAATGTGACCTCCTTGTATAATTTTTTTGCTTAATTTAATTATAGCACGTCTCAGTGATATTGTCCACAAAAAGTTGAAAAGTGCATTGAATATTTTCGTATCACGTGCTATATTTTTAATAAAAGAAACGTGGAAAAATGCTGATAAAATAAGACTTTTCTAAGTTTTACAATCGGCTAATATAACAAAATAGAAGGAGAAGATAAGATGAAAAGTCAAGTTAGTCAGACCAAAACAGTGTTGAGTTCAAATAAGCGCAAAAAGTTAAAAAAATATAGTGTATTGTACTTAATGTTACTACCAGGACTTTTGAGTGTGTTTGTATTTTCTTATTGTACTTTTCCTGGAGTCATAATTGCATTTAAAGATTATAATATGTTCAGAGGTATCTTTGGTAGTGATTGGGCTGGCTTCAAACACTTTGAAGATATATTCACATTACCTGAGTTTTCAGGAGCAATATGGAATACTATGAAGTTGAGCTTTTGGAATCTACTTTTTGGACAGACTGTTCCTTTATTGTTTGCTTTGCTGCTCAATGAAGTTAAGAGTATGAAGTATAAAAGAGTGGTGCAGACTGTTAGTTATTTGCCGCACTTTTTGTCGACAATGGCAATTATTGGTATGTCATACGCACTCTTCTCAACCTATGGAATTATTAACGATACACGTGTTGCAATGTTTGGTGAAGAAACCGAGAGAGTGAAATACCTCGCACAGCAATGGTTTTTTGTGCCCAATATTGTCGGAACAAATATCTGGGCAGGTTTTGGCTGGGGTTCAATCATATACTTGTCGACAATTGCCGGAATAGATGCCGAAATGTATGAGGCGGCAGAAATTGATGGTGCAAGTCGTTTTAAACAGTGTATATACATTACTCTTCCTTGCATTATGCCAACCTTTGTTATGCTGTTTATTATGGCTATAGGAAACTTGCTCAGAGATAGCTTTGATATGGTTTATGGCTTACAGAACGCATTTATAAATTATGAAACAATATCAACAGTTGTATATAAGCAAGGTATTGTTGCGGGAAATTATTCATTGTCCACAGCACTTGGCTTGTTCCAGGGGGTAATCGGACTTGTTCTTGTTTTGGTGACAAACAAGCTTTCGAAAAAGATAAACAATATCGGACTTTGGTAGGAGGAAAAAGAAGATGAAAGAATCAATAGGATATAGAATTTTTAAGTTTTTTCTTTACATATTGATGGCTGTTATTAGTGCGGTGTGCCTGGTGCCTTTTTTGCATACACTTGCAAAGGCACTAAATGACGGAAATGATACCATGCGTGGTGGGATTACAATTTTTCCACGTGCATTCACTTGGCAAAATTTCCAGACACTTTTAGCGGATACTTCGTTATATAGAGCGGCATTGGTTTCTGTTGCTATTGTGATAACTGTTGTTGTCACTCATATTGCGATTCAATTTATGTCAGCATATGTGCTGAGCAACGAAGATTTACCGGGTAGAAGAAAAATAATGCTTTTTACGATTATTCCTACGTTTATAACCGGTGGAACTATTCCTACATACATACTTTTTGCAAATTTAGGCTTGCTTAATAATTTTATGGTGTATTGGCTTCCGGGTTTGTATTCGTTCTATAATGTAATGATATTGCGCTCGTATATAGAAAGTTCGGTTCCGATGGCGTTGAGGGAAGCAGCAAAGCTTGATGGTGCAGGCGAAATAAGGACAATGATACAGATTGTATTTCCTCTTTGTAAGCCTGTTCTTGCAACGGTTGCGCTTTGGCTCGCTGTAGGAGCATGGAATAACTGGTCAACAACGTTGATGTACATAACAGATCCGGATTTATTCAATCTTCAGTATAAGCTTATGGAGGTAATAAAAGAAAGCGAAAGATTGCAGCAACTGTTGCAGCAATCGCAGATGACGGGAGAGGTTGTGAACGAACAAGTTAAGTCAACCCCCGAATCGTTGCAATGCGCTCAGGTTATTATTACAACTTTGCCAATAGTTATGGTTTACCCATTCTTGCAGAAATATTTTGTTAAGGGTGTTACCATTGGTGCCGTAAAATAGTTTTTGCTTGCAATAAAACACTAAACTTAAATACGAAGATTGTATTATTTCCAAGTGATACAGTAATTTAAAGGCTCTTTATCAGGCAACCTTTGAGACAACAAAAATGTGGACTATGCCACTTAGAAATTGGGGCTAGGTCTATGACGAGGATGGCATATCAAGGGTGAATCCACCCTTGATATGCCATCATTTTGGTACTATTATTAACTGATGAATTGAATAAATATTTGATTCTAAATTTTTTTGAAAAATAAAGATTATAAATAATAATATTTTAAAAATGAATGGAGATACGAGTAATGGCATTTTTTATGGATAAAATGACAGTAAAAGAAATGAATGAGGCAATGGAGAAAACAAAAACGGTTATTATTCCAACCGGAGTTGTCGAACAGCATGGCTTTCATCTTCCGTTGTCTACGGATATTTTGAATTCAACAAAGCCTTTGGAACTTGCACACGACAGATTGAACGCAATTGTTGCACCATCGGTGAACTATTGTTTTTCGGGTGGTGAGCTTTTGGGAACAGTTAACGTAAGCCCCAATACCTTTGGGCTTTACATAAGTGAGATTGTTTCAGAGTTTATTCGTATGGGTTTTGAAAATATAATTGTTTTTTTGGGACACGCCGGAACGGATAATATAAAAGCTTTGAAAAACAGTCTGCAAATGCTTCTCCGCAGAAACAAAGAAATGTCTGAGAAGATAACATTATCCCTTGTGGAAGCTTGGAATTTATCGCCAACATGGCTCAGTGGATTTGCAATGGAACCGGAGCATGATTTTCATGCCGGAATGATGGAAACCGGGCTGATGATGTATTGGGCGCCTGAACTTGTTAAAACTGAATTTGTAATGGACGATGATTATACATCAAAAATGATGAGAACTGACCAGGATTGGTTCGAAAAGAAAACAAAGCCTGTTGATTCACCATTTATTGTTGAAACTGTTGGTCAGCGGGACGAAATCAAGGTTGGAGTTATGGGATTTCCTGAACGTGCAACAAAAGAGCTGGGAAGGAAAATTTGTGACGAAATTATTGAAAATCTTTGCAATTATGTTGACATGTTGGAAGAACACAGGAAAAACAAATAAAAAGTTTATTTAACTTGAGGGGTGCGATGTTTTGGAAGCTAACGGATTGTTTCATGGATTTAAAATGGAAGAGTTTGATTTTGAAGACACAAAAGGAATAGTTGTGTTCCCTGATGTGACGGCAAATAATAAAATTGTATTTAAAACAGAATATTGGGGGGCATTTCCTGACCTTGAAATTGAATTTTTGAAGCGGGGTTTTCATCTTGTTCATATTCAAAATAAAACGAGATTAGCGAATAAAAATGATTGTGAAAGAAAGGCAAGGTTTATAGAGCTTGTGTCACAAAAATATTCGCTTGATAAAAAATGCATATTGGTTGGGATGAGCTGTGGTGGAGCGCAGGCTGTTAATTTTGCGGGATATTATCCGCAATATGTGGCGTGTATGATGATTGATGCGCCTGTGCTTAACTTCTTGGATTTTCCCGGACGCTTTGGAGAATATGAGCCAATATGGGAGTCGGAGTTTAAAGAGGCTTATCCAAATGTCAAAAGATCGGATATTTTTACTTTAGAGGAAAATCCGATAAATCGCGCACCAAAGCTTATTGAAGAGAGAATTCCGATTGTTATGTTATATGGAACTGAGGATAAAACAGTTGACTATTTATCCAACGGAAGGCTGCTTGAAGAGGCTTATTCTGAAAATATGGAATTGCTTACGGTTATACCAAGAAATTTCCAAGGGCATCACCCGCATGGTTTGATGGGCCGAGAAGAATATTTGGCAGACATAGTTATTTCAAAGCTACAATAGGGCTTTGAAATAAAAAATTTTTTTCGATAGATGTCATTGATGAAGTTCTTCCCAAAACAAGAACATTAAAAAGGGATAAGATAAAGATGGATAAATATGATGAAATAATTGATGGGTTGACACTTGAGGATTTATGCGGACAGGTGATTTGCTATGACCGTTCAGTGCTTTGCAACTGTTCCCGTGCGGAAATGAAAAGAATCATCAACGAGACAAGGCCGGGAGGCGTTTTTGTTTATGATTCCTCAAAGGAGGAAGTGAAAAAGTATTCTTCTGAAATAAATTCCGTAACAAAGATTCCTGTGATAATTGCAACTGATGCAGAGCATGGGCCGGGAGGCCCGCTGCGAGATCAGGAAGTGCTGCCTCAGCCTATGGCATGGGGTGCTTGTGATGATGAGGAATTGATTGAAAGAGCAGGGATTGTGACAGCAGAGTCTTGCAGAAAGAACGGAATACAATGGAGCTTTGCGCCATTGGTGGATATAAACTACAACCCCAACAATCCGGGAGGGAATATAAGAACTGTTTCGGATAGCCCAAAACATGTTGCAAAAATTGCAGGGGCATATATGCGTGGTATTCAGAAAGGTGGCTATATGGCTGCAAGCTGCAAGCATTTTCCGGGAGACGGAACCGACGACCGAAATCAGCATTTTTGCACTCTTATTAACTCTAAATCTCGGGAGGAATGGATGGAAACCTATGGTTTTGTATACAGAGAAATGATAAATCAGGGACTTCTGTCGGTTATGGTGGCGCATATTGCCTTGCCTGCTTTTCAGGAAAATGAATATGACGAAGTATTGGGATATAAGCCTGCAACACTCAGCCGAGTGCTGATTACGGATTTGTTGAAAGGTGAGCTTGGTTTTGAAGGTTGCGTTGTTTCGGACGCAATGTGTATGGTTGGCGCTTGTTCGATGGTTGACCCTGATATGCTAGCAGTTGAATTTCTGAGAGCAGGTGGAGATATGGTGCTGTTTGCTTTGCCTACGGATTTTTATAGCATAAAAAAGGCTGTTGAAACCGGATATTTGCCAATAGAACGCTTGAAGGATGCCGTTAAGAGAATTTTGAAACTCAAAGAGGGGGTTCATCTCTTTGGAAATCAGGAAGAATTTGAAGGAAGTATTGAGTTGTCTGAGCCGGTTAAAAAGGTGGCTTGTGAGATTGCAGAAAAAAGCATAAATGTTATCAGAAATGCGGATGGCATCTTCCCTTTGAATCTTAAACCAAATGCAAAAATTCTAATGTGTAATCTTCAGGCAGAGGAGGAAACGGTTAATTCATATTTGCTCACCACATTGAGGGATGAATTGATCGCAAGGGGATTTTTTGTTGAAATGCTTCAGAACCCCGGACATAGGTTGATTGAATCCGAATTGGCAAAAGAGTATGATGCGATTTTAATTAATTGTCGTATGTCTTGCAAGGACTATTGTGGTGGCTCGCTTCGAGTGGATTGGAAACAAATTGCCTTATTCTGGAGAGGACAGATTTTAAAGCATCCAAGAGTGATTTTTACATCCTTTGGTGATCCATATAAGCTTTATGAATATCCTTTTGTAAGAACATACATAAACACGTTCTCAAATACTCCCGCAACCCAGAGAGCTTTTGTCAGGACATTGGTTGGAGAAATTCCTGCAGTGGGGAAAAGTCCTGTGGAATTAAAAGGATTTTTTGAGAGAACTGTGGAATAGGATGTAGTGATTTATATTCTCACAGTTTTGCTGACTGTCTCCATGTGGAGAATCCCCACTTTCAGCGAAACATGTGGTTATATAAATAAATGACATCTTGGGTGAAGAATCGGTAAGAACGATAATACTACCCAAAAGCCTTGTAAACATCCTGAAGGAATACAAGGAAACAATAGACTCGGAGTGGATGTTCTCATCACCAAAGGTCGAGGGAATGCCAAGAGATCCCTCAGCAGTATATGGAATGATGCAGGTAATATTAGAAAGAGCAGAATGTAAAAAGCTTCGATTCCACGATCTCCGTCACACCTTCGCAACCACATCGGTAGCAAACGGAATGGACATCAAAACCTTATCCACCATCCTCGGACATGTATCAAGCAAAACAACACTTGATATATACCTGCACAGCACCGAGGAAATGAAGAAAGAAGCAGCAGAAAAGATTAACGCACGATTCAACAAGGATACAAACGGAAACGAAGGAACAATCACAGATAAACAGGAAAAACCGCCACAAGCCAAATTTGAGCCTAAAAAGGGCAAGACGAGAAAGCCCGGCACAGGATGCATCAGTAAGATAAACGACCATCTCTATGAGGGCAGATACTCACCAAAGGATGCCTACGGCAAACGAATGGCAAGAAACATATATGCACCTACAAGAGAAGAATGTGAAGAAAAGCTCGCCGGACTGATAAAGGAAATGAAAGCCGAAATCGCAGAACAAAAAGCAAAGCTCAAAAACGCAAAATAACACAGATGGCACGGACATAAAAATCCGTGCCATAGCTTTTGGTTGTATTAAATTTTGATACGGTGTAAACAAAGAAAATATAAAATTATTTTTCTGTACTGTCTTCACTTTCAGGTTGAGGTATTCTACCATATAATTTACCAGCTTGAAATGACAAAATAATCATCTCTAGGACTTGAGGTGTACAACTACGATATTTTAAATAATATAAGAGTGTATCGCAGTAGCTTATAAAAGGCTTAATGCTACTGTCTTTAATATCTATATTAAAATTATCATCAAGGATATAAGAAGTGATGATTGAATGAATAAATTTCTCATTTATATATACTAACTCTTCTAAAGAACTATCCTTTACTATAATCGGTTTTCTTCTAAGCAACCACGAACAACGATAAGAGAGCGTTTTTATACCATTTTCATTTATAATACTATGAAAATCTTTCAAACGGGCTATATCAGCAAAGCTATCACATATAGCATGCATAAGCAATCGAGTATCAATTTCAATTTTTTCATTTAACTTTAATTCTTCCTTAAACTCAATAAAACTTTGGTATACTGTTTTATATGCAAGTTCAATATTTTGTTTGCCAATAAGTTTTACAATTTGCTGATAATTACAATATAGTGACTCTATGTTCTCCATTAATCAATATCTCCATTAACTTTATAGAATAAATCAACAAAAATCTTTTTGTCTTTGAATTTTTTAAATTTATCCAATATAAATAGTTCATTGTTGTTTTTTGTATCGTTTGTAAGTATATTTAATTTTATACTTCCTTTTTCAATATTATTTATTTCCGTATCATAACTTTTATTAACGATTTCTGAAAAATTGCTATCTTTAATATATCTCTTTACATTTCGTTTACTATAGACATTTTTATTTTGCTTATAACAATCATATATGAGTACAGCAGATAATAAAATCAAAAAAATAAGTAAAAGAAAAATCACACATATTGTAACTATATCAAATTTTAACATATAACATATACTCCTAAACGATAAATTAATCTCTATTCGCTATGTACAAGCCTAAAAGTGAGATTCCGGTTGAGGCAATTACTGTACATTTAACAAAATCACTCTTGTACAAAGACAAATACGTATTCTCTGTTATGTTCAGCATTTCATAATAAAGAAATGTGTTCCAAAAAATTAAAACTCCTTGTAGAAACATAACCAGAACACGAATATATTTATTTTTACCGCTTTTCATAAAGATTAATTCACAAAATGCAGTTAAAACTAAAGTCATTAGCGTAAAAAGAATCTCATAATGAGAAAATACCTCAGTTACCAAATCAGTTTTTACCGTGTTAACCGAAGAAATTACAATTGGTAAAAAGGATATAATAAATGAAAATATCCATAAAACAATTGACTTAAACACTAAACTTATATCGTTGTTTTTGTTGCCAACAATATGTGGTTTTTGCGTTTCGCGATTATTATTATATTCTAAATATTTATATGGGAATTTACTCATACTTATGTTTCCTTAAAATTTCAAATAACCAAAAACCCAAAAATTAGAGTTTTTGGGTTTTTGGTTTTGGTCGGGATGACAGGATTTGAACCTGCGGCCTCTTCGTCCCGAACGAAGCGCGCTACCAAACTGCGCTACATCCCGAAGTTTTTGTTATTACAAACAAACCTTTAATATTGTACTACTTTTTTGGGTAATTGTCAATATTTTTCTGAAAAGTTTTCTCTGTAGTGTTCTGAAAATGCTTGAAAAGAAGAAATTTAAATATTACGGTTGAAATTTCTCGTAAAATGTAATATAATATTACAATCAGCAGAAAAATCTGATTGCTGAAATTTTTAGAAAGTGCAGAGCGGAAAATTATGAGCAGGAAGAAATTATTTTTTGTAATTATGACAGTGCTTACTGTAGTGGCACTCGCTTTTGGTGTAAGTGGCTGCGGAGGTGCGAAAAAAAGCATTACTTTTGCGGTGAATTATGAGGATGACAAGAGTGATGTTATTGAGATAAAAACAGATGCGGAGAATCTTTTGACGGCTTTGGAGAATGAAAAAATTGCAGTTCTGGAAGAGACAGAAGATGGCTACATCATAAAGTCTGTTAAGGGTGTTGCGGCAGATGCTGAAAAAAAAGAAAAATGGCACATTACAAAGGGCGGAGAGGAGCTTCAGGGTTCTTTTTCGGAAATAATCATTTCTGACGGTGATGCCTTTGAACTTTCATTTGTTGCCGGCATAAGCGAAAAAGGTATAGCTGAATTCTTTGAGAAAAATGTTGAAACTGATGCGAGACCTATTGCTGTTATGATTGACAATGACAACAGCGATGCACGTCCTCAGGCGGGTATAGAAGAAGCCTTTTTGGTTTATGAGATGTTTGTGGAAGGCGGCTCTACCAGATATATGGCGCTTTTCAAAAATGCAGAAACGAAAAAGATTGGTCCCGTACGTTCTTCACGCCATTACTTCCTGGATTATGCAATGGAAAATGATGCGATTTATGCTCACTTCGGTTGGAGCCCACTTGCACAGCAGGATATTTCAGCTCTTGGTATAAACAACATAAACGGACTTTATGACTCATCGACATTCTATCGTGATTATTCGGTTACTTCCGATTGGCATACGGCTTATACAAGCATAGAGAGCCTTGAAAAAAGTGCGGATGCAAAAGAGTATTCTTTCACAACTGACAAAGGAAATGTGTTTACATACAACCGGGCGGATACGGACCTTGAAAATGGTTCTCCTGCGGAAAAGGTAACTTTGAAATACAGTGGCTTCTATATTACGGGTTATAAGTATAATCCTGAAACAAAGCTTTACACAAAGCAACTGGGACAGTCAGATTATCCCACTCAAAGCGGAAAACCCATTGCGGCGAAGAATATTATTGTTCAGTTTGCGTCAAATTATAATCTCGGTGACGGAAGTGCCCGTCAGCAGATAGATACTGTCGGCAGCTCGACCGGATATTATATCACAAACGGCAAATGTATTGAAATTAACTGGTCAAAGTCTTCAAGAAGTGCCAAAACGGTTTATACAGACAAAGAGGGAAAAGAAATAAAGCTGAATCCCGGAACAACATATGTAAACCTTATTAACAAAAGCATTGGCGCAGTGATTGAATAAAATAAAAGAAGGGGCTGTAGCAAAATAAAAAAAAGCGGTTCGGCGTGGAAACCGAACCCTACAAATTGTGTTACAAAAAATGAGGTACACAATATATGTAGGGGACGGGTTCCATCCCGTCCCGAAAACTTCATTTTGCTACAGCCCCTTTTGATGTGGTTTGAAATAATTTGTGAAATTTGCAAAAATTATATAAATATGATATACTATGATAATTATAGTTTTTGAGGTGATATGATGAGAAGATGGGGAGACAGAAGTGATGCGTACCGTGTACGTGATATTGACGGACTTCATTTTTATATGGCGTATCTTATGCCAAAGCGAACAGATGCAGAGGTATATATAAATGAAAAGATTGATGTGACGGAGCTTCTTTCTTATATAAAAGAAAAAAATGCAACGGGAGAGCGAAAGGTAACTCTTTTTCATTGTTTTATTGCGGCAGTTGCGAGAACAATCAGGATGCGACCGCTTCTAAATCGTTATATTTCCGGAAAGCGTTACTATATGAGGCGTGATATTTCTATGGGCTTTACGGTGAAGAAGAGATTCGCAGACCATGCGGAAGAGTCCTTGGTTATTTACCACCCGAAGGATGATGAAAATGTTTGTGCAATAACAGACAGACTTAGCCCGAAGGTTGCTGAAGCCAAGAAGGAAGAAAAGGGTGTCAAGGTTGATGACCTTTTGAATATCATAAAAAAGCTTCCAAAGCCTGTTATGAATTTATTTATGGCTTGTTTGTGCTTTGCGGACAGCCACGGGCTTATGCCAAAGGCTTTCAGCAGCGTTGACACAAATTATGTTACGGTTATGCTTTCGAATCTAGGAAGTATAAAATGTGATGCGGTTTATCATCATCTTAATAATTTCGGCACAAACGGAATAGTTATTACAATCGGAGAAATTCACAAGGAGCTTGTGCTCGATGAAAATAATCAACAGTCGGTGCGTGATATTGTGAATATCGGTGTTACTCTTGATGAACGAATTGCGGACGGGTTTTATTTTGCACGTTCGTTGAAGCTTGTGAAGCATTTGTTTAAGAATCCGGAGCTTCTTGATAAAACTTTGGGGGAGGAAATTGATTTTGAATTCTGATGCAGCGTGGTTTAGATTTTACGGGAAAACGCCGAGAACATTGGATTATCCCGACATATCTATGTATGATATAATAAAAAGAACAAAGGAAAGCTATCCTACATATACGGCTTATGACTTTATGGGAAAAGCGGTGACATATGAAGCTTTTCTGGAGGAGATAGATACCTGTGCGAAGGCTCTGACGGCAATGGGCATAAGAACGGGTGATGCGGTTACTGTTTGTCTGCCCAATACACCACAGGCAATTGTTATGTTTTATGCCATAAACAAAATCGGTGCTGTTGCCAGTATGGTACATCCGCTGTCTGCAGAGAATGAGATTTTGTTTTATCTGAAGGAAAGTGACAGCCGCATTGCCATAACTCTCAGCCAGTTTTATGACAAGTTCGAAGGGCTCAAAGGAAAAACAAAGGTCGAAAAGGTTATTGTTACAAAAATCGAGGAAGCACTTCCGCCTATAAAGGGTTTTGTATACAAGTTCATAGGACACGAACCGAAGGTTGCTGATGACCCGTGGGTGATTTCGTGGAATGAGTTTCTCAACGGTGCGAAATTTGTGAAAGAGGATCCGTATTATGCCGGAAAGGGAGAGGATTCGGCAGTAATTCTCTTCAGCGGAGGTACTACCGGTACTTCAAAGGGTATTATGCTCACAAATTTGAATTTCAATGCTCTTGCAATGCAGACTGCGGCGGCGTCACAATGCTTTGAAGCCGGAGATATAATGCTTTCTGTTATGCCCGTATTTCACGGCTTTGGTCTTGGCGTCGGAATACACACCCTTCTGGCACATGCGGGAAAGTGCGTACTTGTTCCGAGGGTTAATGTTGATGAGTTCCCCGGTCTTTTCAAAAAGCACAGACCGAATTATATGGCAGGCGTGCCTACCCTTTTTGAAGGTATGATGCGCAACAAGGATATGCAGAAGGCTGACCTTTCGTGTCTCAAAGGGGTATTCAGCGGCGGTGATTCTCTTTCTGTAGAACTGAAAAAGAAGATTGATGCTTTCCTCAAAGCGGGTGGCGCTTCAATTCAGGTTAGAGAGGGTTACGGAACGACAGAATGTGTGACTGCAAGCTGTCTTACGCCTATTGATTATTACCGAGAAGGAAGTATTGGTATTCCTTTCCCTGATACATTCTATAAAATTGTTATTCCGAATACAAATGAGGAAGCACCTGTGGGCGAAATGGGTGAAATTTGCCTTACGGGACCTACGCTCATGAAGGAGTACATAAACAACCCAAAGGAAACAAGTCAGACCTTGCGTGTTCATGACGATGGAAAAATCTACCTTCACACGGGAGACCTGGGACGGATGGACGCGGACGGGTTTATATACTTTGTTCAGCGATTGAAAAGAATGATTGTAACAAGCGGGTACAATGTATATCCATCACAGGTGGAGAATGTTATTGATTCACACGAAGCGGTTATGTTCAGTACGGTTATCGGCGTGAAGGATGATTTGAAAATGCAGAGAGTGAAGGCTTTTGTGGTTCTCAAAAACGGTTTTGAGCCAACAGAAGAGGTGAAGGCGTCCATAAAGGCACACTGTGAAAAATATATTGCAAAATATGCTCTTCCGAAGGAATATGAATTCCGTGACAATCTTCCCAAAACTCTGGTTGGCAAGGTGGCGTACCGTGAGCTCGAAAAAGAGGAAGAGGCAAAGCTTTTGGCGAGATAGCTCTAAAAAGGGGTTGTAGTAAAAAGAAATTTTTGGGACGGGATGGAACCCGTCCCCTACAAATATTGTGTACTCGTTTTGGGTGATACAATTTGTAGGGTTCGGTTTCCACGCTGAACCGCTTTTTTTCATTTGCTGCAGCCCCTTTTCTTTGAACTCGGGTTTTTCTGTCCGTTTTTTGGGACTTTGGAAAGAGTATATTGATTTTGCAGGCTTTTGATGCACAAAACAGATAGTTTCTGTTCTTGACTTTGAATACAATATATGGTATGATTGACTTTGAATGAGACATATTTTTGTTGAAATGCGAAAGCTTGATGTTGATAAAAAGAAAGGCGGTTTTTTGTTATGCAGGAAGAAAAAAGAAAAGCCCTTGAAACTGTTATGGGGCAGATAGAAAAACAGTACGGTTCGGGAGCGGTTATGCGCCTCGGTGAAAAGACCAGTGTGGATGTTGAAGCTATTCCTACGGGCTCTATGGCTCTGGATATTGCTCTTGGTATTGGTGGTGTGCCACGCGGCAGAATTGTTGAAATATATGGACCTGAATCTTCCGGTAAGACTACCGTTGCTCTTCATATTGTTGCAGAGGCTCAAAAGCTTGGCGGCGAAGCGGCTTTTATTGATGCAGAGCACGCTCTTGACCCCGTTTATGCAGAAAAGCTCGGTGTTAAAATTGATGACTTGATTGTTTCTCAGCCTGATACCGGTGAACAGGCTCTTGAAATTACAGAACAGCTTGTTCGTTCGGGTGCTATTGATGTTATTGTTATTGACTCTGTTGCGGCATTGGTGCCAAAACAGGAGATAGAGGGACTTATGGGAGATTCTCACGTTGGTCTTCAGGCGAGACTTATGTCCCAGGCTCTCAGAAAGCTCACGTCGGTTGTGAGCAAGTCGAATACAACTGCTATTTTCATTAACCAGCTTCGTGAAAAGGTTGGCGTTATGTTCGGAAACCCTGAAACAACTGCCGGTGGTCGTGCCCTCAAGTATTATTCTTCTGTGAGACTTGATGTGCGCAGATCCGAAACGGTCAAGGGTGATGACGGTGCAATCGGCAACCACACAAAGGTTAAGGTTGTGAAAAACAAGGTTGCGCCGCCCTTTAAAGAAGCAGAATTTGATATTATTTATGGTGAAGGTATTTCAAAGTCAGGAAATATTGTTGATGTGGGTGTTGATTTCGGTATTGTTCAGAAGTCAGGATCATGGTTCTCTTATGAAGGTGAGAAGCTCGGTCAGGGCAGAGAAGCGGTGAAGAAGCTTCTTGAAGAGGATCCGGCACTTTGCTTTGAAATCGAGCAGAAGATAAGAGAAAAGGCAGGTCTTCCCCTTGCCGGCGATAATCCTGAAGAGGGTGCTGTTGTGTCTACGGCATTCACCCCTGTTCCAAAGCCAACAGGAAAGAAAAAATAGGTTTTGAGGACGGAAAAAGATGGAGCTTGATAGAGCAAAAAACATAGTGGCAAAGCTTTTGTCGTACAAAATGTATACGTGCAGTGAGGTGCATCGAAAGCTGTTGCAGAAGGGTATATCCGAAGAAACGGCAGATATTGCTGTTGCGGAGTTCTGCAAGGCAGGGATTCTCAATGATGCGGAGTATGCCGGAGCATATATCCATGACGGGGTTCTTGTGCATATGAAAGGGTTGTATCGCATAAGGCAGGAGCTTCTTCAAAAAGGTATTGCACCGGGAATTATAGAAAAAGCCATGCGGGATACCGAAGCGGACACCGAGGCTCAGCTCAGGGAATATGTGGAGCTGAGGTTTTTGGGAAAGGAATTTTCCGATTGGAGGGAGCTTGAAAAAGCAAAGGCGCATCTGGTGAGACGCGGTTTCGGGATTTCCGAAATAAACAGATGCTTTAACGAACTGGACATAAAAGTGAAAAAGGGTGATATAGATTGAAAAAGGTTTCGCTTACTTCTTTGGGCTGCTCGAAGAATCTTGTTGATGCCGAGGAAATGATGGGACTTCTTGAGGACAATGGTTTTGAGCTTGTTGCAGACGAAGAAGATGCTGACATAATGATTGTGAATACCTGTGCGTTTATTGATGATGCAAAGCAGGAGTCAATTGACTGTATTATGGACCACATTGAATACAAGAAACAGGACAGCAGCCGTATTCTTGTTGTTACGGGTTGTATGAGCCAGAGGTACAAGGAGGAAATCCTCACCGAAATCCCCGAAGTGGATATTGTTGTAGGAACAAATGATTACGGACGGCTTGCTGAAATTATCAAAAGCTACACGAAAGAACGGTCGGAAATATATTGCAGCGATGTATTGAGCGGTGAAAAGCCGATGCGAAGAGTTGTTACCACTCCGTCATATATGGCATATCTCAAAATTGCAGAAGGGTGTGACAATCACTGTACCTACTGTATTATTCCGTCAATCAGAGGGAAATACAGAAGCAGGACGATTGAAGATATTGTTGCAGAAGCAAAAACTCTTGCGGAAAAGGGCGTTCGTGAGCTGGTTGTTATTGCTCAGGATACCACCAGATACGGAATGGATATTTACGGTGAATATAGTCTTCCGAGACTTCTCAATGAGCTTTGTGAAATTGATGGAATTCACTGGATTCGTCTTCATTACTGTTATCCGGAGCTTGTTACGGATGAACTGATTGATACGGTTGCGAAACAGGAAAAGGTATGTAATTATTTTGACATTCCCATTCAGCATTGCAATGACAGAATATTGAAGCTTATGGGAAGGAAGACCAACAAGGCGGAAATTACGGCGTTGATAAAAAAGCTCAGGGAGCGTATTCCCGACGCTGTAATCAGAACAACTCTTATTGCGGGATTCCCCGGTGAAACAGAGGAAGAATTTGATGAGCTTCGTGAGTTTGTGACTGATGCGGAATTTGACCGTCTTGGTGTTTTTGCTTATTCTCAGGAGGAAGGAACGGCGGCGGCAAGGCTTGATGGACAGCTTGATGAGGAAGAAAAAAAGAACCGTCAGGAAATTATAATGATTGACCAGGCGGCGGTTTCCGAAGAGCTGAACAGCAAAAAGGTAGGAAAATGCTTTGAGGTCCTTGTGGAAGGCTACGATAACCTGATAAAAATGTATTTCGGCAGAACTTATGGAGATTCAGAAGAGATTGACGGAAAGGTTTTCTTTACTTCAAAGAGAAAGCTTGCTCCGGGTGAGTTTGCGGAAGTGGAAATTAACGATTATATGGAATATGATTTGTACGGCCAAGTAAGATAGCTTGCCGCAGAAAAGGAGACTGATATTATGAATACACCTAATATGCTTACGTTATTGAGAGTAATTATGGTGCCAATTTTTATGTGGGCACTTCTTTCGGGCTTTTACTGGGCGGCAATTATTATATTTGCTCTTGCTTCACTGACCGACCAGCTTGACGGCTATCTTGCCAGAAAAAATAATCAGGTGACGACATTCGGAAAGCTTATGGACCCTCTGGCTGACAAGATACTGACAATTTCGGCTCTTGTTTGTCTTTTGGGCATTGGTGCAGATTTCATCAATTCGTGGGTTATTATGATTATTATTGCAAGAGAGCTTATTGTGACGGGGGTTAGACAGCTTGCTATGGGTGAAAATACGGTTATTGCCGCAAGCTCATGGGGCAAAGCGAAAACAGTTTCACAGATGGCTGCAATAATTGCTGTTATGCTTGACCTTGCACTTGGAAATATGCTGAGATACGGCGATGCATGGTGGGGTGCTCTCACCTTCTGGCTGGTTGCTCTTGCTGTGGCACTGACAGTTTATTCAGGTCTTGATTATATTGTCAAAAACCGTCGGCTTATTACATTTAAGTAAAAAAGCATCCAGTTGGGACAAAAAAATAGTGTTTTTTGTATTGACTGTATGCGAGGTTTGTGATATTATGGTAAAAACAACAAAGATTGGAGGACTACTATATGGATATTTTTGAGAAAGTGAAAGAGATTACAGCAGAACAGCTGGACATTGACGAAAACCTTATTACGATGGATGCTTCATTCATAAATGATCTTGAAGCAGACTCTCTTGATCTGGTTCAGTTGATGATGGCCTTTGAAGAAGAATATGATATGGAAATTTCAGATGAAGAAGCCGAAGAAATTTCGACAGTTGGCGATGCAGTTAACTACATCAAAGAAAATCTGAGATAAATATTTACGGACTGTCATCAAGGTGGCAGTCCTTTGTTTTTTCATAATCCGAAAAGACAGTTGGGGCACAGCCTTGCCCGAGAAATGACAAAAGAAGAAGGATGCAGATATGAATATTGGATATGAATTTAAGGACAGAACATTGCTTGAACTGGCAATGACGCACATTTCACTTGCAAATGATATGAAGAAGGAGAGCAATCAACGGCTTGAGTTTCTCGGAGACAGCGTGTTGTCTTATATTATTGCAGAAGAGATATACAGGCTTTATCCTGACTGTGCGGAAGGTGAGCTGACAAAAATAAGAGCAGCTTTGGTTTGTGAAAAGTCTCTTGCGGAGCTTGCGAGAAGACTTGATTTGGGCAGCGGAATAAAATTCGGAAGGTCGGAAGCCAAAAGCGATGGTATAAACAAGGACTCCATTCTTGCTGATACCTTTGAGGCGGTTCTCGGTGCAATCTATCTTGACAGCGATGACGAAACAGCAAAGAAATGGGTTCTTGGGGTGTTTGGAGACAGGGTTAAGAATGTGGAAATTATTTCGGACATCAATTACAAGTCGGAGCTTCAGATTTTCTTCCAGAAGCGTGACAAAAATACAGATGTTGTGCGTTATCAGCTGAAAGAAAAAACCGGTCCTGACCATAATCCAAGTTTTGTGGTTGAGGCTGTGTATCAGGGGAATATTATTGGTCGGGGCAAAGGCAAGAGCCGCAAGATTGCTGAGCAGGATGCGGCGAAGAATGCTTTTGAAAGAATGGGAAAATGAGAAAATATAATTTGCCGGTTTTTATACCGCACAGGGGTTGTCCTCACGATTGTGTCTTTTGCAACCAGAGGAAGATAACGGGTGTGGATACAGAAATAACACCTGAATATGTGAGAATACTCATTAATGATTTTTTCTCTACAATCAATACAGAAAATTCGGATGTGGAGATTGCTTTTTTTGGCGGGAGCTTCACGGGTCTGGAGTTTGACACACAGGAAGGCTTTTTGAGTGTGGCGGCGGAGTTTGCGGACAGAATTTCGGGAATACGTCTTTCTACCCGTCCGGATTATATTGATGCGGATATAATCAGGCTCTTGAAAAAGTACAATGTAACAACTGTTGAGCTGGGAGTTCAAAGCAGCAATGACAAGGTTCTGGCAAAAAATAGCCGTGGACACAGCTTTGAGAATGTGAAAAAGGCATCGGAAATGATTCGGGAGGCAGGTATTTCTCTCGGACACCAGATGATGCTTGGAATGTATGGCTCTACGCCGGATACGGATATGCAGACGGTCAGGGATATTATCGACCTCAGCCCGTCCTGTGTCAGAATTTATCCCGTTGTGACACTTCGGGACACCGCTCTTGAAAAGCTTTATAATGATGGTGTGTATGAACCTTATTCCGTTGAGCTTGCGGCAGAACTTTCGAAAAAGGCACTCATTGCCTTCCGGGAAAATAATATTGAGGTTATCAGAATAGGGCTTCATTCCTCGGACGAGCTTGAGACTGACGGAAACGTGGTTGCGGGTCCTTATCATCAGGCTTTTGGTGAAATTGTTGAAAGCTTGATTTACCGCGATATGATTGAAAAGGAAATATCAGGGAAAGAAGAAAGCAGCGGTGAGCTTTTGTACTTCTGCAAAAAAGGGGATGTTTCCAAGGCGGTTGGACACAAGGGAATGAACAAGATATATTTTCGTGAAAAGTATGGTGTAAATTTGAAAATCAGGGAAAGATAGAGGGAGTCTTATGCAGAAAATAGCTAGCTTCACGGTGGATCACAGATTTATACGTGAATGGATTTATATATCAAGAATTGACGGGGATATTACGACATATGATGTGCGTATGCGAAAGCCAAATACGGATGATGTTATGTCAAACGCCCTTATGCATTCATTTGAGCATCTTTTTGCTACCTTTATGAGAAACGGCAGCTTGAGAGATGATGTGATTTACGTTGGTCCTATGGGATGCCAGACGGGTTTTTATCTTCTGGTGAGAAATGCGGATAATGGTGCTGTTCTTGCTGAGGTGAAGCGTGTACTTGCAGAAATTTCCGATTATGACGGGGAAATGCCCGGTGCAAGTGAGATTGAATGCGGAAATTACAGAAATCTTGATGTGAGTATTGCAAGAGAGGAAGCAAAAGGTTTTCTTGAAAAAATAAAGGATGAAACCCATAAGGATTTGGGTTACGAAACAGGAGAATAACAAATGAAGACTTTGTTTGTGGCGGTAAATGCAAAATATGTTCATACGAATATTGCTGTCAGATACCTGACGTTGTTTTGCGGAGAAAGAGGTATTGACTGTGATTTTGCTGAGTTTACCGTGAATGAACCAAAGAACAATATTCTTGAAAAGCTGTATATGTCCGATGCTGACGTATACGGCTTTTCCTGCTATATCTGGAATATAGGAATGGTTCTTGAGCTTTGCAGAAACCTGAAACAACTCCGACCAAACTGCAAGATTTTTCTTGGCGGACCTGAGGTTTCATTTGACGGAGAGAAAATTCTTTTGGAGAATGATTGTATTGATTTTGTTATTTGCGGCGAAGGTGAGACGGCGGTACGGGACTTCCTTGAAGACATACCTGCTGAAAGACGTGTTATATACGGAACAAAGCTCTCGTCCCTTGAGGACATTCCATTTCCTTATACAGATGAAGATTTAAAGTGGGTGGTTGATGGTGAAAAGCTGGTTTATTATGAAACAAGCAGAGGTTGTCCATTCAGCTGTGCTTACTGTCTTTCATCGGTGGATGAGGGCGTGAGGTTTCTGGGGCTTGACAGGGTGAAAAAGGAACTGAAAAAGTTTGCTGATGCGGGAGTTCAGACGGTGAAGTTTGTGGACAGAACCTTCAATGCGGACAAAAACCGGGCTTTTGAAATATGGAAGTCGTGTCTTGAATTGAAGGGCGATACCTGCTTTCATTTTGAGATTGGTGCTGATTTGATAAGTGATGATGCAATTGAACTGCTGAAAAATGCACCGCCGGGGAAATTCCAGTTTGAGATTGGTGTTCAAAGTACCAATGAACAGACAATTGCTGAAATAAGCAGAACAATGAACCTGAAACAATTGACGTATAATGTAAAAGCCTTGAGAGAAAAAACAAATGTGATGCTTCATCTTGATTTGATTGCAGGGCTTCCTTTTGAGGATTACGAAAGTTTTCAGAATTCCTTCAATGAGGTTTACGGAATGAATCCTCACGTTCTGCAGCTGGGTTTTTTGAAGCTTCTTAAAGGCTCAGCTCTACGCAAGAATGTGGAAAAATATAATGTGAAATACAATTGTTTTGCACCTTATGAAGTTTTCTCAACAAGGTGGATGACCTTTGATGATGTAATAAAGCTGAAATGTGTGGAGGATGTTCTGGAGAGATATTTCAATTCGGGGCGTTTTTGCGAAACTCTTGAGGCTGTTCTTGAATATTTTGAATCGCCGTTTGATTTTTATTACAAGCTTTCCCAGTTTTGGAATTCAAGAGGATTGATTGGTCAAGGTGTAAAACGGATAACTCTTTATCAGTTGCTTTTTGAGTTTTTGTGTGAAGAGCTGACGGAGGAAGAGTGTCTTTCTGTTGTGAAGATTATGAAAAAGGATTTTGCAAAGTGGCATTCAAACGGTGTGGGAACACCGGACTGGTACAAACTTGTGTGAGCGATATTTCTTTTTGTGTTCTTGAAATTTTATAGTATAGAAAAAACGGATGGCAGAAATGTCATCCGTTTTCGGTTATTTTTGTTTGTTTAAAAATTCTTTCAGTTTTTCAAAGCTTTCATCGCTTATTACGTGTTCGATTTTGCAGCTGTCTTCGAAAGCTGTGTCCTTGTTCACGCCGAGAGCCATGAGAGCAGAGGCAATTACGTTGTGACGCTCGTAAACCTTTTCTGCGATTTCAAGTCCCGAAGGAGTGAGAGAAATTCCGCCTGCTCCGTCAATGACAATATAACCCTTTTCACGAAAGCTTTTCATAGCCACAGAAACACTTGCTTTTGTGAACTCAAGCTCATGGGCAACATCAATACTGCGGACAAAACCATTTTTCTTTTTTAACATAAAAATCGCTTCGAGATAATTCTCAGCAGATTCGTTCACTTTCATATGTCAGTACCTCATTATAACATTTTTTCCATTATACCAAATCAAAAGAGATTTGTCAAACTCCAAAGAATATGACAAATCTCTTTTTTAACAGTTCATAGGCTGTTGCTAAAAGTTTTCCAGAACCTCGCACAGAGTAATGGGATAAACATTGTTTTCTGCAAGCCACATACAACATTTTTCTGCCTCTTCTTTTGTAAAGAAAAGATTTTCCGCAGACATTGAATCAGAACTGTCATTTTCCATTTCTGCCATAATGCCGTATTGCCGAGCCGATTCCTCTTCCTGACAGAGTATGTAGAAATTTATTCCGTCAGAGGATGCCGCAAGACCAAGGTTTTTACTTTTACACATAGATTATACCTCCCTGAAATTTATGCGATATATCAATTTTATATGTTAGTTGAAAACATTTTTAGTGTTATTTTTCGACAAAATTCGTCATAATTTTAAAAACGTGGAAAACGTTGGTATTAAAGGAAATTATTAATATAGATAATATTTCTTGTTGAAATTTCAACAATGTTATGTTAACCTTATTCTGTAAATATATATAAAATAGGGGGAAAATGATGAATAAATTTCTCAATAATGTAAAAGAATTATCTCCTGAGGCGGCAAAATTGATATTTTTCGGGACAAAACTTGCCTTTGGAGTACTTTTGATAGGATTTTTGGCATATAAATACAATCAGAGGTTTGTTGGTGACTATACATTCCGTATGAATTGTCTGGAGCTTGTGAGAGCAGGGGTAAGTCTTCTGGTTCAGTTCATTATGGGCGGGCTCATTCTTGATTGTGTAATCAGGAAAAAGTAGGGTTTTCTGTTTAAAAGTACAAGGAACCTGTGATTTTCTCCTGAATAAAAAAGCGGGCTTGACGTTTTTGAGTTTTTGTAGTATTCTATAAGGCAGAGGCAAAATTCCCCTCTGTTGGTTCGGTACGGAAACTTGAGCCGACAAATGATTGCTGCGGAAAGTGCTGTGTGGTATTTTCTGCATTGACAGACAAGGAGGCGACCCTTTGAAGAACGGCGGAAAGAAATTCTTACAAGGTGCGTTGATACTGGCAGGAGCAAACCTGCTTGTGAAAATTATTGGTGCTTTTTTCAAGGTGCCGTTATACAGATTAATCGGTGGAGACGGCAACGGTATTTTCAGCGTTGCTTATCAAATTTATACATTTATGTTTATTCTCGCAACGGCGGGTTTCCCTATTGCGGTTTCCAAAATGGTTGCGGAAAGCATTGCGAAGAACGATGAATATGATGCAAAGCGTATTTTTCAGACGGCTTTTTTGCTTCTCGGTGTTATTGGACTTGCGGGGAGTACAGCGCTGTTCATTTTTGCAGATGAGCTTGCGGCGATTCTCGGGAATACGGATTCAGCTCTTGGCATAAAGGTGATTGCTCCGGCGGTTTTCTTTGTTTCTCTTGTTTCTGCATACAGAGGATATTTTCAGGGAAAACAAAATATGTATCCGACGGCAGGTTCTGAGGTTGTTGAAGCGGGCGGCAAAATGCTTATTGGTATTATTGCGGCGGCAACCTTCATGGGAATGGCGGTGAACACAGCTCTCGGTGAGGATGCTGTCCTTGTGAACGGAGAATTCTCCACAAGTCACAACAGAACGGTTTATTCGGCTACGGGTGCAATTTTCGGTGTTACGGCAGGTACGTTTTTTGCTCTCATTCTTATGATGATTGTTTATGTTTTTAAGGAAAGAAAAAACAAGCCTTTGAAAAACAAAACCGCGAGAACACGAATCGAAATATTGAAACAGCTTATTCCAATTGCTATTCCTATTACAATCGGAGCTTCGGTTTCAAGTCTCACAAGTCTTGTTGACCTTGGAACCATTATGAATCGTCTTGTTATAAATGAGCACGTGTTTGACAGATATGCCTACCTTTTTGCGACGGGAACAGAGTTTGCGGCAGATGTGCTGGAGGAAGGCTGGAGCGGAATTGAGCTTCTCAGGCAGAAGGCGAACACCCTTTACGGAATTTATACAGGGCAGGCACAGACTATGTTCAATCTGCCTTTGACTATTGTTGTAGGACTCAGTATGAGCAGCGTTCCTGCAATCTCTGCGGCTTTGGCAGAACGAAAGAAGATGGATGCACAGGATATTACGGCAAGTGTCCTCAGGATTACGATGCTGTTTGCTTTTCCTTGTGCAATGGGTTACTTTGTCCTGACCGACCCTATTCTCAGAATTCTGTACAGCGACGCAAATGCGGCATATATGCTCCAGAAGCTTGCGATTGCTGTTCCATTTGTTGCACTGGTTTCGGTGAGCAACTCGGTTCTTCAGTCCTACGGAAAGGTATACTGGCCTGTTGTGAATATGCTGATAGGTGGTATTGTGAAGGTTGTTATGAACTATGCCCTCATTCCCGTCTGGGGAATTGATGCGGCTCCTGTTGCAACAACTGTTTGTTACGGAGTTATTGCTCTGCTCAATATATTCTGTATCGTGGGAATGCTGAAGGTAAGGCTCAGCTTTGTTGATATGGTATTGAAGCCCTTTTGCGCATCTGCGGTTATGGGAGCGGCTGTTATTCTTTCATATAACGCAATGAATAGTTTTGCACCGGGGTCGAGGCTTGTGACTGTTGCGGCAATCGGCGTTGGTGTGCTTGCTTACGGTATTGCAATTATTCTTGTACGAGGATTCAGGCGTGATGATGTTCTCAATATGCCCAAGGGTGAGAAGATTGCAGATATTATGACAAAATTCAAGTTGCTTTAAGGCAGGGAGATTGAAATGGAAAAGAAATATACTTATGAAGATTTGCTTGAAATTGTGAAAACATTGCGCGGCGAAGGTGGCTGCCCATGGGATATGGAACAGACCCACCAGAGCATAAAGCATGATATTATAGAAGAAGGCTATGAGCTTATTGAAGAGCTTGACAATGAAAACTGGGAAAGCGTTGCGGACGAAAGCGGTGACCTCTTGCTCCAGATTGTGTTCCATGCACAGATAGGAACAGAAAAGGGCGAGTATAATATGGATGACGTAATCAATGCTGTTTGCCGCAAGCTTGTTCACAGACATCCTCATGTTTTCGGGGATGTAAAGGTGAAGGACACTGCGGAGGTTCTCGAAAATTGGGCACAGATAAAGCGTGATGACCGGGGACAGAAAACTGTTGCTCAGGATATGGCAGAGGTTTCAAAATATCTGCCTTCTTTGATGCGTGCCCAAAAAATTCAGGATAAGGCCGTAAAGGGCGGTTTTGTGTTCAGCGAGCCTGTGTTTGTTGCAGATAATATTGCGAAAATGATGAATGTTATGCTTTCGAGTCAGGATCAGGATGTGGCTCAGCAGTATATAGGCAAAATGCTTTTTGAGATTGTTTCTGTTGCAAAGAAAATGGGCGTTGATGCGGAAACCGCATTGAACAAGCATACGGAGCTGTTTATTCAGGAATATCAGAAGTACGAGGACTGAGAAAGGAAAAAGCTATGAGATTGGATAAGTATTTGAAGGTTTCAAGACTGATAAAACGTCGTACTGTTGCAAACGAAGCCTGTGACGGCGGAAGAGTGTCGGTGAACGGAAAGGTTGTGAAGGCTTCTTATGATGTGAAGGTTGGCGACAGCATTGAAATCAGATTTGGAAGCAAGGCTCTCACGGTCAGGGTTACGGATGTCCGTGAACAGGTGGGAAAGAGTGATGCAGCTACGCTTTATGAGGTTGTTGCTGAGGGGTGATGTTTCACCCCTCTTTTTTTGTTATTTTTTGTGTTTTTTGCTTCAAAAAATGCTTGACAAATTGGTTAAAATTTATTAAAATTATACTTGTATATATTTTATGTCTTAAATTTTATATACGGTTCTTTATTGTATTTCTGAAAAACAAATTTGTCCGCCTTGCGGACGTTTGAAATGGCGAAAACGCAGATATATAATCTATGATTTATACGTCAAATTTGAATAAGGAGGTGTTTTGAAATGGACGGAATACAGATTGCTGTTCTCGTTGGTGTTGTTGTGCTTGCCGTTGTGGGAGTGTTTCTTGCATTCAGATACGGTTATTCTTACCGCAAAAAGGTTGCGGAGGGGAAAATAGGCAGCGCTGAAGAGGAAGCAAAAAAGATTATTGAAAATGCAAAATCAAAAGCAGTTAAAGATGCGGAACATGCAAAGAAAGAAAGACTTTTAGAAGCAAAAGAAGAAATACATAAAGAACGCAACGAACTGGATAAGGAAATAAAAGAGAGAAGAAATGAGATTCAGCGTCAGGAACGCAGAATTCAGCAGAAGGAAGATGCTATTGACAAGAAAACTCAGATTCTCGAAAAGAAGGAAGAACAGGTTCAGGCAAAGCTCAGTGAGGTAGACTCGCTGAAGGAGGAAACCGAAAAGGTGAAAAAACTCCAGCTTTCGCAGCTCGAAAAGATTGCTGAGCTGTCGGTTGCCGAAGCGAAGGATCTCCTTCTCAAGCAGGTTGAGATTGATGCCAGACACGATGCGGCTCTTCTTATCAAAAATATTGAAGAACAGGCAAAAGAAGAGGCAGAATCGAAGGCGAGAAATATTATCACAGGTGCAATTCAGCGCTGTGCTGCTGACCACGTTGCAGAAACAACTGTTTCGGTTGTTCAGCTTCCCAATGATGAAATGAAGGGAAGAATTATCGGACGTGAGGGCAGAAATATCCGCTCTATTGAAACATTGACGGGTGTTGACCTTATTATTGACGATACTCCCGAGGCTGTTATTCTTTCGGGATTCGACCCCGTGAGACGTGAGATTGCAAGACTTTCTCTTGAAAAGCTTATTGTTGACGGACGAATTCATCCCGGACGTATTGAAGAAACTGTTGAAAAGTCAAGACGTGAAGTTGAAAACATTATCAAGCAGGAGGGTGAACAGGCAACCTTTGATACAGGTGTTCACGGACTTCATCCTGAGCTTATCAAGCTTCTCGGAAGACTCAAGTACCGTACCAGCTATGGTCAGAATGTTCTCAAACATTCTGTTGAGGTGGCACATCTTGCAGGGCTTATGGCAGCTGAACTCGGTGCTGATGTAGCTCTTGCGAAGAGAGCAGGTCTGCTCCACGATATAGGAAAGGCTATCGACCATGAGGTTGAAGGCTCACACGTTACTATCGGTGCAGATGTGGCGAAAAAATACAAGGAAAATGACAAGGTTGTTCACGCTATTATGGCGCATCACGGCGATGTTGAACCCAACTCACTTGTTGCGTGTCTTGTTCAGGCTGCAGATACCATTTCTGCCGCACGTACAGGTGCAAGACGTGAAAACATTGAATCATACATCAAGAGACTTGAAGCTCTTGAAGAGATTGCAAACTCCTTTGCAGGTGTTGACCGTTCATTTGCTATTCAGGCGGGTCGTGAAATCAGAATTATGGTTAAGCCTGACCGCGTGGATGATGATGAAACAATCCTGCTCGCAAAGGATATTGTGAAGAAGATTGAAAGCTCCATGGAATATCCCGGACAAATCAAGGTCAATGTAATCCGTGAAGTGAGAACAGTTGAATATGCAAAATAGGAGCCTGAGCTCCATAAAAGAAGGCTGCTGTTTCAGTAGCCTTCTTTTGTTTAATTTTTGAGAATAATGTTGAAAATAACAGACATTCGGAGGTCTTTTATATATGAGAATTCTTGCGATAGGTGATATTGTTGCCTCGGACGGACGTGAATTTATTTACAATAATCTTGGAAGAATAAAGAGAAAATACAAAATTGATTACTGTATTGCAAACGGCGAGAATGCCGCTGAAACAAATGGTATAACTGTTGATATTGCAAATAATTTTCTGTGTTCGGGAGTTGATGTAATAACTCTCGGAAACCATACCTTTGCAAATCGGGAGTATGCGGAGGTCCTGACGGATATGCCACGGGTAATAAGACCCTGCAACTATCCGTCCGAAACTGAAGGTATGGGATACTATATTGACGATTTGGGGTTTGTGAGAATTGGGGTTATAAACACCATAGGCAGAGTGAATATGGACCCTGTTGACTGCCCCTTCCGTGCAACCGAAAAAATACTGAAGGAAATAGAGGGGAAAGCGGATATAGTAATTGTTGATTTTCATGCAGAGACATCCAGCGAAAAGCTTGCTTTTGGAAATTACTTTGATGGAAAGGTGACGGCGGTTTTTGGAACTCATACCCATATTCAAACCGCAGATGCATATATTTTGCCCGGGGGAACAGGTTATATCAGCGACCTGGGAATGACCGGGGTGCGTGATTCTGTTCTCGGAGTAAAAAAAGAAGTGATAATGAATATGTATTATACGAGAAAACGAACCAAGTTTGAAAAAGCTGAAGGTGAAGTGTGGTTTTGCGGTGCTGTTTTTGATATTGATGACAAGACAAAAGGTGTGACAGAGGTAGAAAGACTTTATTTTTCAGCAGAGCATCTTGCGGAGCGTAATTGAAGGAGCGGATATGTTGGAGCTGCGGATAGAAGATAGATTATACTTTCAAAGTGAAGTTCTGAAAAGTGAAAAAGGCATAACCCATTGCTTTTCGTCAAGTTTTGGCGGTCTTAGTGACGGATGTGTCAAGGGGCTTAACCTCGGATTTCGGGTTGGTGATGATGCTGAAAAGGTTTACGGAAACTATCGACTTGTTGCCGGGGATATGGGATTCCCATTTGAGCGGATTACGGCAGGACGGCAAACCCATTCCCGAAATATACGTGTTATTACAGAAGAAGATGCGGGAAAGGGCGTAAGCCGTGAAAGTGAGTTTTGTGATATTGACGGGCTTGTGACAAATGTGGAGAAGCTTCCTCTTGTAGTTTATTATGCAGATTGCGTGCCGATTCTTCTCAGTGATGAGGACGCAGGTGTGATTGGAGCGGTTCATTCAGGCTGGCGAGGAACGGTTGCAGAAATTTCAGCTAATGCTGTCAGAATTATGGCAGAACAATTCGGAGCAAAGCCTTCGCGGATAAAGGCGGCTATAGGTCCATCAATCGGTCCTTGTTGCTTTGAAACCGGCAGTGAGGTTGCCTGTCAGTTTGAAGAAGCTCTTGTGAAAGAGCATAAGAATGGGAAGTTTCTTGTTGACCTTTGGACGGCTAACAAAAACATTCTTATGTCTTGCGGTCTTGCTGAAGAAAATATAGATGTTTTGAAGCTGTGTACAATATGTAACAGCAATAGGCTTTATTCCTATCGTACTCACAAGGAGGCGACGGGGAGAATGGGTGCATTTATTTCGTTGAATAAAGGTGGAAAATAATTTGAAAAGAATAATTTCGGGAATTCTGGCGGCTGTACTTGTTCTTTTGCTGTACGGCTGTAAAGACAATACAGATACAAAAAAAGAAGAAAAAAATGAGGGAAAACAAATAAGTGCGGAAATGAGTATCTTTTCTTATAAGCCTGATACTCTTTGTCCTATACTTACGCAGAATGAAGCCAATATTCATATGCTGGGAGTGGTATATGAAAGTCTCATCAGTCTTTCGGATGCCTTGTGTCCCGAGCCGTGCCTTGCGAACACCTGGTCTGTGTCTGAGGACGGAAGGGTATGGACTTTGAATCTGCGCTCGGATGTCAGTTGGCACAGCGGTGAGACTTTTGGTGCGAGAGACGTAGTTTTTACCGTTGAGAAAATAAAAGAAAATGAAAACAGTGTGTATTATTACAATGTTTCAAACATAAAGAATATAAGAGCGACAGGCGAAAGTGTTCTTGAAATTGAAGTAGAAAAGCCTTGGGCTAACTTTATTAATCTGCTATATTTCCCGATTATCAAGTACGGTGAAGGAGAAATCAACAGTCAGAGCTTTGTTCCTGTGGGTACCGGTCCGTATAAATTTGAGGACAGGAATGAAGGAAATATGTATTATCTTGTACGAAATGATTCCTGGTGGGGCGAAGCACCTGACACCGAGAGAATAACGGTAAAGCTTCTTCCTGACAACGGAACTGCTCTCTACACCTTCAGTTCAGGCGGAATTGACATTACTCCTGCGGATGATATGAACTGGGGAAGGTTTGCTGACCCTGTTTCAACCTCCTTCGTTTCCATACCCACACCAATTTTCCATTTCGTAGGAATAAATCACGAAAATGATGTTCTTCGTTTCAAAGAAATTCGTGAGGCCATTTCGGGGGCAATTGACCGAGAAAAGATTATCGAAGAGACAATGACGGGGTATGCAACAGCATCCGCAATGCCTATTCATCCCCAATGGTTTGTCTGCGGTGACAAAAAGCTTGAAACAAAGAAAAATATCGACAAGGCGGTAAAGCTGCTTGAGAAAAATGACTGGAAAAAAAGCGGAAATGTTTTCAGGAAAACCGTTGAGGAGGAAACTTATATAGCGGAGCTGAAAATTCTCGTTAATGAGGAAAACGAGCAGAGAGTGAATATTGCTTCCTTTGTTGAAACAGACCTTGAGGAGCTTGGCTTCTCTGTCGGCGTAGAAAAGCTGCCTTTTGAAGAATATTCCGAAAAAATTGCGGAGGGAGAATATGACCTTTTTATTGGCAGTTATATTGTGCCGCCTGACCTGAAATTTTCATTTATTACAGGAGACGGAAATATGTTCCGTTTTGAAAATGAAGATATGTCCGCGGCTATGAATGCACTGGGTACAAAGTACAGCTTGTCAGGAGTGGAAGAAGGCTATGGAGCTGTTATTGATTGCTTCGATAATCTCAATCCCGTTGTGGGACTGTTCTTCGAAAATGAAATTATGCTTTACAGCAACAGAATAAAGGGCGATGTGACCCCGTCTTATTTCGAATTGTACCGTGGTATAGAGAGCTTGCGAAAGGAAACGGCAGAAAAGTGAAAAGAACAGTAATTCATCTGGATATGGATGCCTTTTTTGCGGCTATTGAGGTACGCGATAATCCTGAATTAAAGGGAAAGCCTTTGATTATAGGAGCACTTCCCACAGAAAGAGGGGTTGTTTCAACGTGCAGCTATGAGGCTCGGAAATACGGTATTCACTCGGCTATGAACATAAAGGAAGCATACAACCGTTGCCCTCACGGGATATATATGCACGGCGACCACAGAAAGTATGCTGAGGCATCAAATCAAATTCACGAAATTATGCTGAAATATACCGATTGTATTGAGTTTGTAGCTCTTGATGAAGGGTATATGGATGTGACCGGCTCACTCAGACTTTTCGGTGATGCAGAGACAATCGGTCGACAGCTGAAAAAGGAGATATTCGAAAGGGTGGGAGTAACCTGCTCGGTAGGGATTTCTTACTGTATGATGGCGGCGAAGCTGGCAAGTGAAGAAAAAAAGCCTGACGGTTTTTTTGTTATACCAAATCCGGATGCTTTGGTGGAGTTAATTCGGGAACGTCCTGTGGGTGTTATTTCGGGGATAGGTGCAAAAACGGCTGAAAGACTTAAACAAATGGGAATTTTGACCGTGGACGACTTGCTCAAAACTCCCATAGAGCGGCTTGATGCTTTTGGTGTTGCAGGAAGGGAAATGCTGAAGCTTGCTTCGGGAATGGATGACAGAGAGGTTGTTGCCAATGCGGCGGCAAAGTCTATCGGTAGAGAACACACTTTTCAGTATGATATAGAAAAGCTCGATGCCCTTGAAGATACCCTTTTGCTTCTGGCTCGGGATGTGAGCTTGCGGGCAAAACGTCAGGGAGTATGGGGAAGAACTGTTACGCTCAAGGTGAAGTTCAGCAATATGAAAAGTATTACAAGGTCCAAAAGCGGTGATGCGGTTAATTCTGCAAAGGAAATTTACAGCTGTGCCGCGGAGCTTTTGAAAAAGGAAAAGCTTGTGCAGAAGGTGAGACTCGTAGGGGTTTCTCTCAGTAATCTTCAGGATTCGCCGGAGGGGGATTTTGCTCAGCTTTCGCTGACGGAACAGTTTGAGCCGGAACAAAGTATGGCGAAAAAGAAGAACAAAGCTCTTGAGGATACAATATTTGACTTGCATACAAGATACGGACGGAATATTCTCAAAACCGGCAAGGAGCTTGAGGTTCACCAAAAATATTTTGAAACAGAAGAAAAGGATAAATAGTTGCTTTGCAACGGAATGGAGAAGGTTATGAAAATTTCAAAAATCAAAGAAATACTGGAGGCAGAGGTGCTTGCGGGAGAAGAGCTTCTGGATTCGGAGGTGGATGCTGCCTTTGGAAGTGACCTGATGAGCGATGTGCTTGCTTTCGTGAATGACAGGGTTCTTCTTTTGACGGGGCTTGTTAATCCACAGGTTGTCAGAACGGCGGAAATGCTTGATATTTCGGCAATTGTTTTTGTTCGCGGAAAACGTCCCGATGAGAATGTTATTGAGCTTGCAAAGACAAAAAATATTGTTCTTTTGTCTACTACTCATACGCTTTACGTTGCCAGCGGAAGATTGTACAGTGCAGGGCTCACCGGCGATGAAAAGGAGGTATAGCTGTGGCAGAGGGAATGAAATTGCATTTTGAAGTGAATGGCGATGACTTTACGCGGGCTGGCGAAACCTCAAGCAAGGTCAAAAAAACTCTCAGCCAGCTGGGCTTCAATCCGGAAGTGATACGAAAGGTTGCAATTGCAATGTATGAGGGTGAAATAAATATGGTAATTCATGCAGAAGGCGGAGATATTGACGTGGAAATTCTTCCCGAGCGGATTACTGTTGTTATGAAGGATGTAGGTCCGGGAATACCTGACCTTGATATGGCTATGCAGGAGGGCTTTTCAACGGCTGACCATTCTGTTCGTGAGCTTGGGTTCGGTGCAGGTATGGGTCTTCCCAATATGAAAAAATATTCCGATTCTATGGATATTGATACGAAAATCGGAGTAGGTACAACCGTAACTCTGGGATTTGTTGCTCAGGGTTAAAGTGGCAAAAACGTTCCTGCCCGTGGGAACGGAATATTGAATTTTACGGGCGGAAAGGCTGTGAAGCTGATGGAAACATACTGGCATTCTGTTACATTGGATAAGAATTTGTGTAAGGGCTGTACCAACTGCCTGAAGCATTGTCCTACTCAGGCAATAAGAGTTCAGAAGGGAAAGGCAAAAATTCTCAAGGAACGTTGTATTGACTGCGGAGAATGTATCAGGGTTTGCCCTTATCATGCAAAAAAGGCTGTTGCTGATTCTCTTGATATGCTGAAGGAATTCAAATACAGCATCGCTTTGGTGGCACCTGCCTTTTATGGACAGTTTTCAAAAACCGAAAATATTGATGTTATTTTGAGTGCATTGCTTGACCTTGGCTTTGATGATGTTTTTGAGGTAGCAAGAGGTGCACAGGCGGTTACGGCAAAAACAAAGGAGCTGTTGGCATCGGGAGAGCTTCTGAAACCGGCGATTTCTTCGGCGTGTCCTGCGGTACTGAGACTTATTGCAATAAAGTTCCCGAATCTTATTGCGAATATTATTCCGCTCAAGTCCCCTATGGAGGTTTCCGCTGAACAGGCGAGACGTGAGGCTGTTTGCAAAATGGGGCTGAAGCCGGAGGAAATAGGCGTATTTTTCATTAGCCCCTGTGCTGCGAAGGCAACCTTCGTAAAGGGGAATTATACCGTGAAAAAATCCGAGGTTGACGGAGTTATTCCCATAAAGGATATTTGTATAAAAATGTCCAGAAGCGTAAACAAAATTGCGGATGAAAACATCCGTGAACTGCGTAATGCAGGAAAATCGGGCGTAATCTGGGCAACAAGCGGCGGCGAAGCGGAAACAACAAATGCAGAAAAGGTTATTGCTGTTGATGAGATACATAATGTTATAAAGCTTTTTGAGGATATTGAGGACGGAAAGCTTGACGATATTGATTACGTGGAGGCACTTGCTTGCCCCGGCGGCTGCGTGGGAGGTCCGCTGACAGCGGAAAACAGTTTTTCGGCCCGTTCAAAGATTCAGCGAATCTGCAAGTATATTGATGACGATATGCTGGACCTTGATGAAAAAATAAATATGTTCTGGGATGAAAGCATAGTTTATCGTCCCATAATGAATCTTGACCCGGACATAAATGTAGCTATGCAGAAAATGATGGAGATTGAAAGACTCTTTGAAGGCTTCCCAAAGCTGGACTGCGGCTCTTGTGGTTCGCCGTCCTGTCGTGCTCTTGCGGAGGATATTGTCCGTGGTTATGCAAAGGAAACAGATTGTATTTTCAAGCTCAGGGAAAAGGTTAGTGCACTTGCTCACGATATGATTGAATTGGAAAATCTCAATATGCATCTTGCCAAGAGCGATGAAACGGAGGAAAAGTGAATGAATGTAAAAGATATTGCTGAGAAATTAAAGCTGAACTTTTATGCAGGTGAGGAGCTTGCGGAAAAAATGGCAAAGGGCTGTTATATAGGTGATTTGCTTAGCCTTGCTATGTCGAAGGTTCAGATGAATTATGTGTGGATTACAATTCAAACAAATGTAAACATTGTTGCGGTTGCTTCACTTGCAGATGCGGCGTGTATTATTGTTGCTGACGGCTGTGTGCCCGACGAAAAGACTGTAGAGCGTGCGAAGGAGCAGGGAATTATAATTCTGGGCAGTGAGCTTTCGGCATATGAGCTTGCGGTAAAGCTTTCGGAGATGGGAATATGAGTCTTTACTATGATTTGCACATTCATTCTGCTTTGTCACCTTGCGGTGATGAGGATATGACACCAAACAATATTGTGAATATGGCATACCTGAAAGGTCTTGATATAATTGCAATAACCGACCACAATTCCTGCCTCAATGCCCGTGCAGTAATGGAGGCGGGAAAAGGCGTTGTGAAGGTTGTGCCCGGAATGGAAGTTACCACAAGCGAGGAAGTACATACTCTTTGTCTGTTTCCGGACATTGAATCTGCGGAGGATATGGGAGAACTTGTACGCTCAAAAATGTCGGGCATAAAAAATGACCCGCGTATTTTTGGCAGACAGCTTGTTCTGAATTCACAGGATGAAATTACGGGTGAAGAAGAAAATCTTCTTGTCAATGCCATTGATATGGACATATATGAGGTTTCGGCGGAAACAAAAAAACGCGGAGGATTGTTCATTCCTGCTCACATTGACAAGTCAAGCTATAGTGTTACGGCAAACCTCGGTTTCCTACCGCCTGACCTGTATGTGGACGGGCTGGAAATTACTGCGAGAGGACTTGAAAGATATAGCGAAATGTACCCACAGTACGGTATTATAACCGACTCGGATGCTCATTATCTTGAAGATATTTCCGAGCAGGAACGCTGCATTAAAAGTGACAACAAAAATATACAAAAAATATTAGAATTTTTGTGCAAATTTTAAGAAAGTATTTTCGACAAAATGTAGATTTTTATTCAGTTTTTTGATATAATTTTATTGTACGCCTGATTGACACAAATTTAACAATGTGCTATAATAGGTGTAAAAAGAATGTTATGGGTCGGTGTATGCCGGCTTGGGTGACATAAATTAAGGTAGGAGGTAAAGGAGAAATGGAAAAGAAAACACTTCCATTCAACGGCACAAAAGAACAGGAAGCGCAGCTCATGGCTGTCATTGCAGAGCATAAGGACCAGGACGGAGCGGTAATTCCTGTATTGCACAAGGCACAGGAAATTTACGGTTATCTTCCCATCGAAGTTCAGGAAATGATTTCTGAAGGTCTCGATGTGCCTCTGGCAGAAATTTACGGTATTGTTACATTTTACACTCAGTTTTCACTTAACCCCAAGGGCAAGTATCACATCGGTGTATGTCTGGGTACTGCTTGTTATGTTAAGGGCTCAGGTGACATCTTAGACAAAATTAAGGAAATTCTGGGAATTGAAGTTGGTGAATGTACTCCAGACGGTCTTTTCTCAATTGAAGCTACACGTTGTATCGGTGCCTGCGGCTTAGCACCTGTTCTCACTGTAAATGATGATGTTTACGGTAGATTGGTTGTTGATGATGTTGAAGGTATCATAGCAAAATACAGAGACTAATCCTATGAGAGAGATTTCACTTCATATTCTGGATATTGTTCAGAATTCGGTTGTCGCAGGAGCGGCAAGGATTGAAGTTTTTGTTGATGAAGATATTGCCGCGGACAAGCTGACTGTGAAAATCACAGATGACGGCTGCGGTATGACAAAGGAATTTCTTGAAAGGGTTGTTGACCCGTTCACCACAAAGCGCACAACGAGAAAGGTTGGACTTGGTATTCCACTTTTCAAAAATGCGGCTGAAAGCACTGATGGTACTTTTGATATACAGTCAGAGGTGGGAAAGGGTACTTGTGTTACGGCGGTTTTTGGCTATAGTCATATTGACCGTCAGCCTCTGGGAGATATGGCTGATACGATGCTGGGATTGTTTACGTCTTATGAGCAGATTGATTTTGTGTATCGGCATAAGGTTGATGACAAGGAGTTTGAAGTTGTTACGGCTGATTTGAAAACCGTGCTTGATGGTGTTTCATTTAAAACTCCGGAGGTTTATTTATGGCTTTCTGAATTTTTGAAGGAAGGCGAATCTGAATTGAATTAAAATGGAGGTATAAAAAATGAAAAGCTTGGCTGAACTCGAAGCAATAAGAAACAAAGCTAAGGGCAATGTTAATTTGAGAAAAGACGATCATGCTGTTCGTGTGGTTGTTGGTATGGCTACCTGCGGTATTGCGGCAGGTGCAAGACCTGTTCTGGCTGCAATTATGGACGAGGTTGCAAAGAGAAATCTTGAACACGTTGCAGTTACACAGACAGGTTGTATCGGTGTTTGCCGTTTGGAACCAATCGTTGAAGTTATGGTTCCCGGCGAAGAAAAGGTTACTTACGTGAAGGTTGATGAAAAGAAGGCTGCTGAAATCGTAAGCGAACACATCGTAAACGGTCGCGTTGTTACAAAGTACACAATCGGTGCTGCTGAGTAATCAAACAGCTTAGATTCAAATTACAGAAAGGTTTGGTGTTTTAATATGGATATGGTTAGAGGTCATATTCTTTGCTGCGGCGGTACAGGTTGTACATCTTCCGGCTGTGATGCTATCATCAAGGAAATGGAAGCACAGCTTGCAGCTCATGATTTGGAAAAAGAGTTTAAAGTTATAAAGACCGGTTGTTTTGGTCTTTGTGCTTTGGGTCCCATTATGATTGTATATCCCGAGGGTGCTTTCTACAGCAGAGTTACTCCCGAGGACGTAAAGGAAATTGTTGAAGAACATCTCGTAAAGGGTAGAGTTGTAAAGAGACTTCTTTATGCTGAAACAGTTGAAGAAGACAACATCAAGAGCCTTAACGAAGTTGACTTCTACAAGAAACAGATGAGAATTGCTCTCCGCAACTGTGGTGTTATCAATCCTGAAGATATCGAAGAATATATCGGTATTGACGGCTATCAGGCTTTGGGTAAGGTTCTTACGGAAATGACTCCTCAGGAAGTTATCGACGTAATCAAAGACTCAGGTCTCCGTGGCCGTGGCGGCGGTGGCTTCCCCACAGGTATGAAGTGGCAGTTCACTTACAATTCACAGAATGATCAGAAATATGTTGCATGTAACGCCGACGAGGGTGACCCCGGTGCGTTCATGGACAGAAGTATCCTTGAAGGCGATCCCCATGCTGTTATTGAAGCAATGGCAATCGCAGGTTATGCAGTAGGTGCAAATCAGGGTTATATCTATATCCGTGCTGAGTACCCCATTGCAGTTAAGCGTCTTGGCATTGCAATTGCTCAGGCAAGAGAATACGGACTTTTGGGTAAGAATATTTTCGAATCTGGCTTTGACTTTGATTTGGAAATCCGTCTCGGCGCAGGTGCTTTCGTGTGCGGTGAAGAAACAGCCCTCATTACATCAATCGAAGGTCACAGAGGCGAACCCCGTCCCCGTCCTCCCTTCCCTGCTGTTGCAGGTCTCTGGCAGAAGCCTACACTTCTTAACAACGTTGAAACATACGCAAATATTACTCAGATTATCCTCAATGGTGCTGACTGGTTCAAGAGTATCGGTACTGAAAAGAGCAAGGGTACAAAGGTATTCGCTCTTGGCGGCAAGATTAAGAACACAGGTCTCGTGGAAGTTCCCATGGGAACAACACTCCGTGAAATCGTTGAAGAAATCGGCGGTGGTATTCCGAACGGAAAGAAGTTCAAGGCAGCTCAGACAGGTGGTCCTTCAGGCGGATGTATTCCTGAACATCTTATTGATACACCTATTGATTACGATTCACTTATGGCAATCGGCTCAATGATGGGTTCAGGCGGTCTTATTGTTATGGACGAAGACAACTGTATGGTTGATATTGCGAAATTCTTCCTCGAATTTACAGTTGATGAATCCTGTGGTAAGTGTACTCCCTGCCGTATCGGTACAAAGAGACTTTACGAAATCCTTGAGAAGATTACATCAGGTAACGGAACTATGGAAGACCTTGACAAGATGGAAGAACTTTGCTACAGCATCAAGTCAACCGCTCTTTGCGGTCTCGGTCAGACAGCTCCCAACCCTGTTCTCAGTACACTCAAGTACTTCCGTGACGAGTATGAAGCACACGTACGTGACAAGGTTTGTCCCGCAGGCGTATGTAAGAAGCTCGTTAAGTATGAAATTGTTGCAGACAAGTGTAAGGGTTGCAGCCTTTGTGCAAAGAAATGTCCCGTTGGTGCAATCAGCGGCGAAATTAAGTCACCCTTCACAATTGACTCTGATAAGTGCGTTAAGTGCGGCGTTTGTATGGATAGCTGTAAGTTTGGCGCAATTATCAAGAAATAAGAATAGGGAGAGTGAATAAAATGGAAATGGTTAATATAAAAATTAACGGTCAGGCTCTCAGTGTTCCATCAAACTACACTGTTCTGGAGGCTGCCCGCAGCGTAGGTATTGAAATTCCTACTCTTTGCTACCTGAAGGATGTCAGCAAGACAGGTTCATGCAGAATGTGTATTGTTGAAGTTGTAGGTGCAAGAAATCTTCAGGCTGCTTGCGTATATCCCGTATCTGAAGGTATGGAGGTTCTCACAAACACACAGAAGGTTAGAGACGCTCGTCGTATCAACCTTGAACTTCTCCTTTCAAACCACGACCGCAAGTGCTTGACTTGTGCAAGAAACCAGAACTGTGAGCTCCAGAAGCTTGCTGATGAGCTTGGTGTTACAGACATCACATATATGGGCGAAAGAAACGAATATGACGTTGATGAAGTTTCACCTTCAATCGTTCGAGACAACAACAAGTGTGTTCTCTGCCGTCGTTGCGTTAGCGCTTGTAAGACAATCCAGACTGTTTCTGTTATTGATGCAACAGAAAGAGGATTCAAAACAACAATCGCATCACCCTTCAACAAGTCCCTTGCTGAAGTTCCCTGCGTAAACTGCGGTCAGTGTATTGTTGCCTGCCCTGTTGGCGCACTTCGTGAAAAAGACAACACAGACGACGTTTGGGCTGCAATCAATGACCCCGAAAAATACGTTGTTGTTCAGACTGCTCCTGCAGTTCGCGTTGGTCTTGGTGAAGAATTCGGTTACGAAATCGGTACACCTGTTACAGGTAAAATGGCTGCAGCTCTCAGAAGAATGGGCTTTGACGGCGTGTTTGATACAGATACAGGTGCTGACCTTACAATTATGGAAGAAGGAACAGAGTTCATCGACAGACTCCAGAATGGCGGCAAGCTTCCTATGATTACATCATGCAGCCCCGGTTGGATTAAGTTCTGTGAACACAACTTCCCTGACTTCCTTGACAACCTTTCATCATGTAAGTCTCCTCACCAGATGTTTGGTGCAATACTCAAGACTTATTATGCAGAAAAGATGGGTATTGACCCCAAGAAGATGTTCGTAGTTTCAGTTATGCCTTGTGTAGCTAAGAAGTTTGAGTCAGGCAGACCTGAAATGGAAGTGAACTCACTCCGTGACGTTGATGCAGTTATCTCAACAAGAGAGCTTGCAAAGATGATTAAGGAATCAGGTATTCTCTTCAGCAAGCTTCCTGATGAGAAATTTGATAATCCATTTGAAGAAGCAAGTGGTGCCGGCGTAATCTTCGGTGCAACAGGCGGTGTTATGGAAGCAGCTCTCAGAACTGTTGTTGAAGTTCTTGAAGGCAAGTCCTTTGACAAGCTTGACTATGAAGCTGTAAGAGGTACAGACGGTATCAAGGAAGCAACTCTCACTGTTGCAGGAACAGAAGTTAAGGTTGCTGTGGTAAGCGGTCTTGGTAATGCAAGAAAGCTTCTCAACGACATTCGTGACGGCAAGTCAACATATCACTTCATCGAAGTTATGGCATGTCCCGGCGGTTGCGTAACAGGTGGCGGTCAGCCTATCGTTGATTCACAGATTCGTATGGACATTGACCTCAAGGCAAAGAGAGCAGCAGGTCTCTATGCAGAAGACAAGTCTCTCCCTGTTCGCAAGTCACACGAAAATCCCGATATCAAGCTTCTTTATTCAGAATTCCTTGAAAAACCGGGTAGCCACAAGGCACACGAACTCTTGCATACACATTATACAGCAAGATCGAAGTTTTAAGTGATTTCAAATAGTTTTAAAGGGGTTGTTGCGTTATGAAGCAACAACCCCTTTTATAGTAGGTTTCTTGTGAAATATTGGGGCTGAAAAAGATTTTTCGCCGCCCACTTCGGAATGACAATAATAGTATCTATACACGTCATCTTGAGCGAGGTCGAAGGGTCTTATTCACTCCTATATCCCGACATTTCACAAAGAACCTTTATTTTTTGCGAATATCCTTTGGCGTTTTCTGGGTATATTTTTTTAAAACTGTTCTGAAATAGTTTGGTGATGTGAAGCCAAGTTTTTCACTTATTTGTTCAATGGATAGTGTCGTTTCTGACAGATAGCGAAAAGCATGTTGTATGGTAATATTTTGTTTGTAGATAATGGGACTTACTCCGGTTGCTTCTTTAAATAGATTATAAAAATAGGAATCGCTATAATTACACAGTGCGGCTAATTCATTTATTTTTATTTTTTTGTCAAAGTTTTTTTCGATATAATCAATTGCCGGTTTTATCAGTTTATAATTTGAATTATAGGTACTCTGCTTTGCACGCTTATATATTTCGGACAGAAGTATATTAAAATGTGACATCATTTCAAAAAAGTCAGAATTTCTTCTGTTGTACACATTATCAAGCAACTCGGAAGGGAAGTTTTTTAAAATCTGAAACCGGTAGTTCATAAAGACTGAAATGTTTGTTAAGTTAAAATTGAATGAGTAAAATTCTATGTCAGGGTATCCTGTCCAAAGAGAATAGTATTTTGTTTCGGGAGCAATGTATATAAGATCTCCTTCACCTGCGGAAAATGTTTTTCCGTCATGCAGAAATTCGGCCTCTCCGGATAATATATAACCGATACAGGGTAAGGTAAAGACTACAATATTTCCGCTTGCTCGTGTGTATAAATTGTGATACTTATTTATACTGCAATATGTTACAAAATTATCCATACAAGTCACCTTAAATAATAGAATAGTGGTGTTTTGTGATAGTATAACACCTTTTCAATCTTCTGTCAACTGATATAATAAAAGTATAAATTATATAGTGGAAGAATGGTGAAGGTAATGAAAAAAGTCAGAATTGCACAGATAGGTCTTGGTCATGACCATGCTCCAAACACGCTCAGAAGTCTTATTAAGCAGAGTGACATCTTTGAATTTGAAGGATTATGCCTTCCTGAAAATGAGATGGTTTATGCGGATAAGATTGAGGCAGGTGAGGCGAAAATTATTTCCCTTGAAGATATTTTTGAAAATCCTGAAATAGAAGCTGTGGCTGTTGAGACGGAAGAAAAAAATCTTACAAAATATGCTTTAATGGCTATAAATCACGGTAAACACATACATATGGACAAACCGGGAGGAACAGAAATCTCGGACTTTGAAAGATTAATTAATGGTGTTAAAGAAAAAAATCTTCATCTGAATATGGGTTATATGTATAGATATAACGCTGCAGTAAAGCGAGTTAAGGAGGAGATAAAAAACGGAGATATTGGTGAAGTTTATGCAGTTGAAGCTCATATGAGCCCGGTTTATCCTACTACAGCGGAAAAACGACAATGGTTGAGTCAATTCAAGGGTGGAATGATGTTTTTCCTTGGTTGTCATTTGATTGATATTATTGTGAGTATTATGGGAGAGCCTGAAAGGATTATTCCCTTTTTAAAAAGCACAGGTATTGAGGGAACAACTTCGGAGGATTATGGTGTCGCTGTTCTGGAATACAAAAATGGTATCTCTTTTGCCAAATGCTGTGCAGCAGAGGCAGGTGGCGGTGACAGACGACAGATTGTTGTTTGCGGAACAAAAAAGACCGTTGAAATCAAGCCTATTGAAGTTTATGACGAAGGCAGTAGTATGCATGGGGTACTTTCTTATTATCCTGATGGTGAAGGCAAACCTGAAAACAGCATAAACAGCGAGAGTTTTGATCGTTATGATGGTATGATGAAAAGTTTTGCGGAAAATATCAGAGGGCTGAGTGAAAATCAATTTTCTCCGGATTATGAACTGATGTTGTATAAGTGTATAATGAAGGCTTGTGGAAAAGAAATATAGGAGGAATAACTATGGATAAGCAAATTGTATTTACAAAAGTTAATACGGCAGAACTTCTGGATGTGGATGAACGAATGCCGGAAAGTGGAGAAGTAAAGGTTAAAACATTTTTCAGTACAGTAAGCTGCGGTACCGAACGTGCAAATATCACAGGTGACCCAAGCTGTAGCCCAGGAGAGGGCAAGCAGGTTGTTTTCCCTAAATGTATGGGATACAGTAGCTCCGGAATAGTTGAGGAAGTGGGAGAAGGAGTTACGAGTGTTCAGAAAGGTGACCGTGTTGTGGTGTACTGGGGCGTACATAAAAGTCATAACATTGTTCCTGAGCAGAATGTGGTAAAGATTGAAGATGACGCTATTTCTTTTGAAGAAGCGGCTGTGAGCTTTATCTCAACATTCCCTATGGCGGCAATAAGAAAAACCAGACTTGAGATGGGAGAGTCATGCCTTGTGATGGGTCTGGGACTTTTGGGACAACTTGCGGTTAATCTTGCGAGGGTTGCAGGCGCAGTGCCGATTGTTGCGGTTGACCCTGTTCCTGAAAGAAGAGAGGAAGCAATGAAAAACGGTGCTGATTATGCTTTTGATCCCTTTGAAGAAGGTTTTGCGGATAAGGTTAAGGCTGTCACGGACGGCGGAGCAAAGGTTGCGATAGAAGTAACGGGAGTTGGCGCAGGTTTTGACGGTGCCCTTGATTGTATGGCGAAATTTGGACGAGTTGCTTTGCTTGGGTGTACAAGAAATTCAAATTTCACCATTGACTATTACAGAAAAATACACGGTCCGGGAATTACGGTAGTTGGTGCTCATACAATTGCAAGACCTGATAATGAGTCATATCCGGGTTATTTCACACACAGAGATGATATAAAGGCATCACTTAAATTGTGCTCTTGCGGACGGCTTGAGTTCCAAAGTATGATAAAAGAGACTCATTCACCTGATGATTGTGCATCAGTGTATACACGGTTAGTTGAAGACAGAAATTTTCCTGTTCTTGTACAGTTTGACTGGAACAGGCTTTAGAATTAGGAGGAAGAAAATGAAAGCGATAGTTATTGAACCTAACAAAGATTTAGTATGGAAAGAGGTTGAAACTCCTGTCTTAAAGGATGGAGAAGTATTAGTTGAAGTATATGCGGCGGCAGTAAACAGAGCCGACCTTATGCAGAGAGCAGGACAGTATCCGCCGCCTCCGGGTTGCCCCGATTGACCGGGTCTTGAAATTTCAGGTGTAATTAAAGAGCTTACACCTGAAGCTGAAAAATCAGGAAAATGGCATATTGGTGACAAGGTATGTGCTCTTCTTGGCGGAGGCGGATATGCTGAATATGCGGCAGTACCACATAATATGCTTATGCCGATTCCGGAAGGTATTTCTATGGTAGAGGCAGCGGCACTTCCTGAAGCATTTGCAACTGCATACCTTAATCTGTTTATAGAAGGCGGAGCGAAGGAGGGAATGACTTTCCTTATGCACGCAGGAGCGAGCGGTCTTGCAAGTGTGGTTATTCCTATGGCAAAGGCATTTGGACTGAGAGTAATTACAACTGTTCTTTCAAAAGAAATTGCAGAGTCAATCAAGCACTTGGGGGCAGACATTGTTGTTGATACATCAAAGGAAAATATTGCTGATGTATTAAAGAGAGAAGAAGAAAACGGACATCCTCTCAACCTTGCAATTGACTGTCTCGGAAGTGATAAAGTCGGTGAGTGTTTCCCATATGTTGCATATGGTTGCCGTTGGATTATGATTGCAACACTTGCCGGAGATATTTCACCTGTAAATATGAGAACAATGTATGTTAAGAACATAAGACTTATCGGCAGTACACTCAGAAGTAAGTCTGTTGAGGTTAAGGGACAGATTTTATCAAGCCTTGTAAATGATATATGGCCCAAGGTTGAGTCGGGTGAGGTAAGACCGACAGTTTTTGCTGTTATGCCTATTACCGATGCAGAAAAAGCACACAATTTGCTTGAACAGGGAATCAGCGTTGGCAAGGTTGTGCTTACAATTCCGGGCAGAGAATAATATTGAAAAAGTTGAGGAGGTAACTGTCGTAAGATATGGAGCTTTGCCATCTGCTGAAATTTGAGTTTTTTAACAAGGTTTTCACAGATTTTACTGCAAATTTCACAGATATTTCAGATGAAAATCAGTGATTTCTAGTATATAATGTATATAGAGATTAAAATGAGAAAGGAATATACATATGGAAAAAGTGAAAAATACTACAGTTTCGGGAATTAAAGAACGCAGAAATACATTTTCGGCAAACAAATATATGTATATTTTGCTTGCACCCGCAGTAATATGTGTCTTCATATTCGGATATGCTCCACTCTGTGGGCTTTTGATGGCATTCAAAGATTATGACGCACTTGTTGGTTTTGCAAAAAGCCCGTGGGTAGGATTTGAAAATATCAAAAACATATTCGAATTCCCGAATTTTATTGGGGCAATTAAAAACACATTGCTGTACAGTTCAGTTTGTTTGTTCGGGCAGTTTCCCTTCCCGATTCTGTTGGCAATTATGTTAAACGAGGTCAGGGGTAAGACATTTAAAAAGGTCAGTCAGACAGTTACATACTTACCGCATTTTCTTTCGTGGATATCGGTAGTGGGATTCGCATATTCGATGTTTGCCCTTCACGGTCCCTTTAACAATGTTATGGTGAGAATATTTGGTGAATCTTATGAGAGAACTAATATCCTGCTTGAGAGTGATAACTTTTTAGGATTTATATTCTTTTCCGGACTATGGAAAGAGGTTGGATGGAGCAGTATCATTTATCTGGCAGCTATTGCGGGTATTGATCAGGCACTTTACGAGGCTGCAGCAATTGACGGTGCAGGCAAGCTAAAGCAAATCTGGCATATTACTCTTCCTTCTCTCAGGACAACAGCGGTACTCGTTCTTATAATGAATGTGGGTTCACTTGTTACAAGTAATTTTGAACAGGTTTACGGATTTCAGAATGTTTATACGCAGACAGACACAGAGGTAATTAATACACTGGTTTATCGTGAAGGTATTCAAAATGGTGAATATTCAATGGCAACAGCATTTGGTCTGGTACAAGGTCTGGTTTCGTTGATGTTGGTAATGGCGGCGAACAAGCTGTCTAAAAAATTATCAGGAACAGCAATTTGGTAAAAGGAGGAAAAAACAGTGAAAAGGACAATAGGAACACGTATATTTGATATTGTTAATATTACAATAATTCTGATTTTGTGTGCGATGATGCTTTATCCGTACCTTAATCAACTTGCTATTTCGTTTAATGACGGCAGGGATACACTGTTGGGTGGAATTACAATATTTCCAAGAGTATTCACCTTCGAAAACTACAGAACCATCTTTAAAGATCCGTCTATTGGCAGTGCATTTCTAATATCTGTAACAAGAACCTTGCTTAATGTAGTATTTGCACTTTTTGTTACGTTCTCAGCAGCTTATGCAATGACAAGAAAAAATCTGAAAGGAAGAAAGTTTTTTGCCAGATACTTTTGCATACCGGCATATTTGCATGCAGGACTTATTCCTACATACATACTTTACAGATACCTCGGTCTGATTAACAACTACTGGGTTTATGTAGTTCCTTTTGGATTTACATTCTATACATTTGTTATTCTGCGGTCATTCATTCAGGAAATTCCTGAAGCCCTTGAAGAGTCGGCACTGATTGACGGAGCAAACGAAATTGTGGTTATGTTCAAGATAATTATGCCTCTGTCACTTCCGGCACTTGCAACTGTTGCGTTGTGGGTGGCTGTGGGACAGTGGAACGACTGGACAACAACACTTTATTACATAACAGACAGTGAGTTGTTTCCGCTGCAGTATGTTATTATGAGAATTATAAAGCAGGGTGAACAGGTTAAACAGGAAGCTTTACTTGCGGCTATGGGAGCATCACAATCAAAAGCCGTAACTACGTCGGAATCTGTTAAAGCTTCTATGCTGATTATAACAAGTGTACCGATTATTATGGTATATCCCTTCCTGCAGAAGTATTTCGTAAAGGGTGTTACACTTGGTGCGGTAAAGGGTTAATAAATAAAAAATAATATATATTTCACAATGAAAGGAAATGATTAAATGAAAAAAATAATTTTGTGTTTGTTGCTGGTTGCGGTTCTTGTTCTTATGACTGCCCTTTCCGGTTGCGGCGGCAAAAAGAAGACAGAAAAAGGTTCGTTTGATGAGAACGGAAATTTTGTGCCTGCAGGAAATCTTGATGTTACTATCTGGTACACACAGGGACAGGATTACACAGCAGGTTCAAAGCTTGCAGAGAACATTGTGTACGATTGGGTTTATGAAAAAACAAAAGTAAATGTCAAAGGTATTTATGGCAACGATGGCGGTCAGTGGGATACAAAGCTGACAAGACTTATTGCCGGCGACAACCTTCCTGAAATTATAACTTGCGGTGCAGGACAAGGTCCCACTCATTACGCAAAACTTGCAGAGGCTGACAAGCTTTGGGGAATTTCAAAGGAAATGCTTGAAACTTATGCTCCCAACGTACTTAAAAGAGTTCCGGAAAAAACTCTTGAGAAATTCAAAATAGGCGATTTGTATTATGGCATTCCGTACTGGCTTGAGAGTACAGAAGTATCTCAGCCTGAAATGACAGCGGAGCAGATGAAAATTGTAAATAACAAAATCAAAACTCCTACAACTGACGAAAATATGGCTCTCTGGATTAGAGATGATATGCTCAGAGAAATCTATCCTGAAGCAAAAACATGGGATGAAATCGTAAAGCTCACAGAAGCAGGTGAACCCATTGGTGATCAGTTGTACGATATTCCGATTAAAACAAAAGAAGAATTTGTTGCGTTTATGCAAAAGCTGAAGGATTTGAATTACAAAGCAAATAATGGCAAGCCTGTATTTGCATATGGTTATTCAGGCGGAGATAACTGGGAGTCACTGGTATATCTTGGCGGTGAAATGATGGGATACGGCAGATTGTATTACACAGGTGCATGGAACACCAAGGAAAACAAAGTATTTCTTCCCTTGGTTGAGGACATAACAAAAGAAGCCGCAAAGCTTCAAAATCAGTTGCTCAACCAGAAGGTGTTTGACCCTGAGTCACTGGTGCAGACATCGGAAATGTATAAAGAAAAGGTTCACAATGGTGAATATGCCATTGCAGTACCCAACTTTGCTGAGGGTGCAGAGGTTATCAACAACAACCTGGCAGCAAGTGGTGCAAAATACAGATACCGTCCGTTCCTGACACAGGTTCCGGCTCCGGAGGGATGGGAACCCACACAGAAGGATATGTCAACTGCTTACACAGAGTCAATTGCATTCACAAAGGAACTGGATGAAAACGGTCTTGTTCAGCTTCTTAACTGGATGAACGTTACTTTCTCGGATGAATTTGAAGAAGTTTACTGGTGGGGTCCGAAGGAAGCAGGTCTTTATACCGAGACAGCAGACGGCAAAAGAGTATATAAGGATGAAGCATTTGAAAAGAGATTTGCAAAGAAAGACACAGCAGCTCTTTCCGATGCAGAATCAAAGGGTATTGGTACGAAATTCGGCGGTGTTGTTGGCACATGGCAGTGTGTTCCTATTGATATGGAACAGTCACGCTGGAATCCCCAGATTCTTAATAACGATATAGCTCTCAGTACCTATCAGACAATTAAATTCTCGGTAGATTCACCACATGCACAGCTCAAATTTGCTCCGTCAGCAAACCCATGGGATGCAATGTATGCAGATATAGATGAGGTTGTTGAATACTGGGCAAAGCGTGAACAGTGGGAACAGACCTTCAAAATGGCATTTGCTGCACCGGAGGGCGAATTTGATGCAAAATGGCAGGAGGCTGTTGACAAGCTGAACTCAATTGCAAATATTGAGACTATGGTTAAGAAAATGAACGAGAATGTTGCTGCTGAGTGGGCAATATATGAAGAATTATATTATAAATAAAGAATAAGAAATGAGTTCTCGCAGAGGACAAAGGTCCTCTGCGGGAAAGAAAAATTAAAGGGATAGGAGAAAGCCAGATGAAGAGATTTATTTCATTAATTACGGTGTTTTCAATTGTTGTAACATCGATGTTTTCAATAGTTACGGCAGAAACCAATACTTACAAAACATTTTATGTAAGCGTGGATGGAAATGACGCAAATGACGGTCAGAGCCGAGCCGGGGCTTTCAAAACCCTTGAAAGAGCACAGGAAGAGGTAAGAAAGTATAATACCCAAATG
>SVKC01000005.1 GCA_015068655.1 Oscillospiraceae bacterium | reverse complement strand
TCTCGTTGCCGCAAGGCAACATATCGCATCCATCAGGATATATCGTACCGAAGGTATATCGCAAATTCCGTCAGGAATTTATATCGTTGAAAAAAGCGTACTGAATTTTCAGTACGCTTTTTTCATGGTGGAGCCATTTTTGTCATAGTTGAACACCCTTGAACTCCCTCTGTTTCGCCAAGTTCATCAACTAAGTCAACTGTTACTTCTGCTGGAATATTACTTGTATTAAAGAATATTTTTAGTTTATCGTCGTACAAATATATTTCGTTTACAAATACATTTACTAACAATCTTCTATATTGAATATCGTTTACATTTCCTTTTTGTAATTGAGATAAAAAGAACATTACTTCTAACTCTGTTTTCTCGTATGTAAAATTACTTTCCTTTTCTATTTGTGCTTTTAAATCGTCAATAATTGCATTTTCTTTTGTTATTTCTGCAATAAATTCTCTTCTTAGGTCATCGTCTTCGCATAGTTTCAAAGTTTCAAAAAGATTGGCTTTGCTTTTTTCTGCTTTTTTTAAATTACTTTTTAATTCTTTGAGAATGTCTCTGTTTTCTGTTGTGGTTGCTTCGACAACTTCTTTTGCAATTATTTTAATGTTTTCATCTGTTAAAACATTTCTGCACGCATCAACAACTAAATCTTCTATCCAGTTTTTTCGTACGCTCTTTTTATCACATTCGTGTTTTTTTACTCCATTACATTTATAATATCTGTGTATCTTTCCTGTTTTGGAAGTTCCACCATATGCAGTCATGAGTTTCTTACATTTACCACATCTTAATATACCAGTCAAAATATACTCGACTTCATCACCAGCTTTTGATTTAGCTGGTATTTTTTTATTTCTGGCGAGTTTTTCCTGTACTTTATTAAAAAGGTCATCGTCAATTATGCGTGGTAAAACATCGGCTTCTTCGTTTCCTTTGAATGTGTACGAGCCTAAATAACGCCTATTAGTAAGTATTGTATGGAATGAATTTTTATTAAATTTGCCACCTCTTGAAGTTCGATAACCTTTATCATTTAAGTACTTTGCAATATCTGTAATTGATACATCAGCCACATATTTTTTAAATATATATCGTACAGCTTCAGCCCCCTTTTCATCAATAACAATTTTTTTATCGCATGATTTGAAACCGAGAGGCAAACTTCCAGTAGTAAGGTGCTTTTCTGCATTTGTTTTCAATCCATCTGTTATATTTTCTGAAAGGTTGTCAGAATAAAAACCATTTATAGCAGCTAACATATTCCGCATTAACTTTCCAGCTGCAGTATCTGGCAATTCTTCTTTAACAGATAAAATTTCCACATCATTTTCTGCCAGTATATCTCTATATTTAACATCATCTTTCAAATTTCTGGCATATCTGTCGAACTTGTAAACAATTACATATTCAAATTTTGGTCGCTGTTTCTTACTGTCTCTAATAAGCTTCAAAAAATTTGTTCTTTTATCTTTTGTTGCTGTCAACGCTTTATCAACATATGTGTTTACAATCGTGATATTATTCTTTTTTGCATACGCTTCACATTCTTGGACTTGCGTTTCAATAGTCTGCTCGTTTTGTGAGTGACTGCTATATCTCGCATAAATTACACCGAATTTCATTTATTCATTCTCCTATTATTTTGATATAAATAAATCATAATATTCGTCAGAAATATATTTTCTGGGATTACCATTTGATTTAGTCCACTCTTTAACCTTTGTCTGATAATCTTCATCAGTTGTTATATCAGCTGATTTAATTGCATTTTCTAAAGCTGAGATATAATCATCAATAGTGTTATCTTCATCTTCGTCTATTTCAATAAGGTGACCATATACATAGAATTGTTTTTTTAACTCAGTATATTCTGTTACAGAGAACAGTTTACCCCCAAAAGTTACAAATAACACTTCATCGTCATTAAAATCGTCTTCCAATGCTGATTTAAAGCTATTGATAATAGTCGGATTATTTGTAGAAAAACTCAAAGTATTTTCAGTTATTTGAACATCTAATTCTAATCGTTGAACTCGTTTTATAAAATCTCGAAAGTAACTTATTCTTAAATTCTCAGGCGAATTAGCTTCATTACCACACAAATAATCAGTTGATACACCAAAAACATTTGCTAATGAAGCTAATGTTTCGTAATCTGGGAAAGTAACTTTATTTGACCTCGTATAACTTTTAATTGTATTTGCTGAAATTTCAGCTTCTTCTGCTAAAGACTCTTGCGTAAAATTTTGCTCTGCCATCAGTTGTTTTAAATTTTTTACAAATGCCTTTGCATATTTTTCTTTATTAGATACTGTTACAATTTTTTCTGTTGACATATTAAACATCTCCTAACAAAATTTATTTCAAGATAAGTGTACCATAATACACCAATTTTGTCAATAGGAAAAGTGTATTTCAATACACCTTTTTTAGCACACTCTATGGTGTATTAAAATACCAGTATCACAGTAAATTGTTATTTTAGCCTCCCTGAGATAAAATGTTATTGAAAGGAGGGCGAAGAATGTGAGCAATTTAAAATTCAGTAAAAAACTACTTGCTGACTTTGCTAGCGACATCTTAATATCTGATATTAAAGCGTACATAGCTGAGCACGCTGAAGAATTTGCTGAATTTGAAGCTGCTCACACAGATATGGTCGAAATACGAAAGAAAGGAGAGGCTTACAATGAATATATCACAGGAAATGTGGAGTGTGCTGTCAAAAGTAAAATTGCTTCCTGAGCAAGTTCTTGGCGAAAACAAAGTCATCTTGGTTGATGCCAGTCCAGTTTATGAATATGTAGATGGCGACAAGACTAACAAAGTTGTTGGCACCAAGTACACAGTTGCGTGTCCAAAGCGGAATTATGAGCAGTGCAAGGTCAAAGTTCCAGATATGACACCTATATTGACCGCCGAAGACATACGCTCTTGTGAAGAACCAATATTTGTGACTTTTGAAGGATTTCAAGGCACATGTTATGGCAGAGATATTTTACAGTTAAGTTGCAGAGCACAAAAAATGTGCATAATTAGTTGATAGGGGGATTAAGTTATGTGTGACTATATAAGTTACATTGTTTCTGACCTTGAAGAGTACTACTCATATCAAGACGAAGTTATTGCTTTCTTGAATGAGGAAGACAGAAAAAGGGCAGAATGTGGCGAGGAACAGGCAGAGAAGTCTCTGCCTTCCTCAAAAATAAATGTTGGAGGTATTTAAAATGGGTAAGATTTTAGACATAGTAGGTAATATAATAGGGACAATATTTAAAACTCCTTATTATCTTACAAATAATAATATGCCCCTTTTCACAGAGAATGATATTTACGACATCTATTTGGTTACGCTTCATGCGTTACAGTCGGCATATCTTCCTATGCGTGTAGTGAGACCAACAGCAGTATATGAAATAATGGGCGAACCTTGGACTGTGGTTTTTAATGATGTACCAATGGTACAGGTATCGTGTTTAAAAAGCGAAGAAAACACTATGACACTGCAGATGTTGAGAAAGCGTTGTTTTACGCTTGAGGCAGAACTTTCAAAGGTTACAATGGAATACTTCGGTTTAACCCACGCTTTGCGTGTAGTACAAGCGTTTGATACAGGTAGTCATATTGTTTTTCATATTACATATTCTGGATGGAGCAAGTAAGAGGCAAAGTATATTGTTTGTTTTTGGAGTGTGCCGACATCGGCAAAACGAAGAAAACAAACAATATACTCCCCTTGCGAATGCAAGGGCGAAAGTCAGCGATAGTATTACCGCTGACTTATGTGAAACGAGAAAAAGTAATTATTGTTAGATGTATCAATAGAGTATTTGTCACGCATAAAGTGTGACAGTTAAAAATTTAGTGTGACAAAAGGTGATTTTAATGAGTTTTATGATGAATACAAAAAGTAGGGCGTTTGTTGCTACTGTTCATATAGAGAATATGCGTAAAGCAGGATTGACAGAGGAACAATATAAACAGCCTGAATATCTTGCAGAAGTGTTTACAAATATCTGGGTTAATAGTGGCAAAGGGCGTAAATGTGGTATTGTGGTTTGTATCAATAAAGATAACCTATACCACGCACATATGGCGTTATATTCAAACAATAGTACAACTTTGAAAAATGTATCAAACATATTATTTCAAAGCCATGTAGAACCACAGCTTGCAGGTAAAAAAGAATTGACTGCATATCTTGAAAAAACTGGTGTCCACGCAGAAAAAGGCGAACAAATTCTGTATTCTTTGGGATTAGAAAATATTGAGGACAAAAAAGGAAGTCGTTCTGACTTGGAACAAATAGGAGCATTGCTTGACGAGCATTTAAAGCCAAATGAGATTATGCTTGAGAATTTTGCTTACAGAAAGTATAGCAAACTTATTAAAGAGGAATACCTCGCTCGTAGAATTAAAGAAACTCCACTTATTAAGGATATGACTGTAGTTTGGAATTATGGTGCTTCAGGTACTGGTAAGACATACGAATATATCAAGCTTTGTAATGCCTTTTCCCCAGAAGACATATATTTCTGTAACGATTTTGAAAATGGTGGCTTTGATATGTACTTAGAGAATGGAGCACCACGCATTTTGTTTCTTGATGAACTCAAGGGAAATAGCATAAAATTCTCTGTTTTACTTTCAATTTTAGATAAATACAGTCGTGCACAGTCTCATTCACGCTACTTGAACACCTATAATTTATGGGACACAGTTATCATTACGAGCGTGTACGCCCCTGATGAGATATATGATTTTATGGTTGACGAAAGCAACAGACACACAGACAGCTTTAAACAGTTAATCCGCAGAATTACAAAAGTTGTTTATCACTACAAAGATGGTGACGAATATAAAACTGTTTCTGTATCTGGTGCAGAGTACAAAAACAAACTGCAACTTTTGGAATTGGCTTCAATCGACTTGTTAAGTAAGAAATAGACCTCAGCCGGTTACACCGGCTGAGGTCTATTGTATGTATCACCACATTATGTCCTAAATTACAAGGCATCGCCTCTTAGGCAATGCCTTTTAATCTTTTTATAAACTTCTATCATTAGGAGCATGAGTAGGAGCAAAGTCTACTGTTAAATCAGAAAGTTTACCAGGATTAGTACTTGCAGTTTTTACAATTAAATCCATCTCAGCACCATAATCATCTTCATAAGCATCATTCTTGATACCAGACATCAACTCTTTTACTTGAGAATGAGTTACTTTAAATAATTTACCATAGTTTTGAGATATAAATACCCATTCACCATTTATATACACTTGACCAGCAGCATGCTTAATATTATTAGAGCCTATCATACGAGTTGAGAATCCTAAATAATCATAACAAAGCATGTATAAATGAGCTCTACCATCACAGTCTAAGTGACCACCACCAAAAAGCCATTTGTAAACATTATTATTCTGGGCATCAGTATTTATACCATTGCCATTTGGTTTGGCATAAGTATCGTATAAATAATCAGCCATGTTCATTACAAAATCCCCAGTTATACCCATGCTCATTATTTGGTTTTTATCAGTATAGCCTATTTCATTTTCATAGAAATTCATAACTGCCTTACCATTAGTATAATAACCCATTGCACCTTTACCACCACGATAAACTCTGGTTGCTTCCTTTTGAGAAGCGTAATTGTAAGCCTCGTCTATTACTGACATTACCTTATCATACTCCTGTTGGTTAGCACAACCATAAGAGTGATTGCCATACTTTGTGTTAATATACCCAGATTGAGATTGGATGGTTACGCCACCTGTCGGGTCTGATTGCCAGTTAGTGTTTGGAATATTCTTGTAAGGCTTTGCAGTCTGCACTTGACCTGGTTGGACAGGCGGAGTATAGACAGGGGGCGTTTCTTCTGCCCCAAAGACAAGTCTTCTCTTTGAATGTGCTGTCATTCTTAAAACTATTTCTGCTGTTTCTGCTCTGGTTATGTTCTTGACTTCTTCAAAGCCTTTTTCATTTCCTATTACGATACCTGCACAAAAGAGTTTTCTTGTATGTTCATTTGATGGCTGTTCTGGTGCGTTCTGTACTTCGTTAATTTCTGGGTATTCACTTTCTGGCAAGGTGTTTGCAAATATGTAAAACATTCTGGCTCTTGTTATCGCCTTGTCAAAATCAGACTTTGAAAAGTCAGTTTCCTTTATAATACCATTTGTAACAGCATAATCATAGTAAGGCTCTGCCCAATGCGTGGAAGCTGTAGAGGGTTTTAAGCCTTCATAATTATTATAATTTGCGTGTATGCTTGCAGATAATTTGATAGCCTCTGCAACTGTCAAAATCCCCTGTGGGTTAAATTGGTTGTTGCCTATACCATTTATAATTCCTTTTTCAGAGGCGTACATAACACTGTCATAATACCAATCGTTTTTATTTACATCAGTAAAAGACATATCAGCATATACAGTTATGTTTCCTAATAAAGCCATTGCTACAATAAAGTTAATTACTTTCTTTTTCATAAAAAAATCCTTCTTTCGTTAAAAAATCTACATAAAAAAAGTGCATAGCCCCATTCAGAACTATGCACCGAAAAACGCACAGTCTCTGATGATAGGTTGCTAGACACTAATCATTATACTTTAATCACAAAGCATTTACCAGAGTAGTGTACGCTTTTACCAAAATAGCGTACGCTTCGTGACTAAATAATATACTACCCCTAGTATAATGATTATAGTCTAGCATAAAAATTATATCATAATACGACAAATCTTTCAATACTTTTTAAAAAATAACAAAAAGAAACTGCCTACTTTTTACAAAGTAAACAGTTTCTTTCTTGACTTGAATTAAAATCGCACCACAATGGCAAAGCCATTATAAAAATAATAGGTGTTCAAGTAATTCTCTTTTGGTGGAGGCGAGGGGAGTTGAACCCCTGTCCGAAAACCTATTCATATCCGGCGCTACGAGCGTAGTCTTTGTTTGAGATTCCCCACAGATGACGCCCAAAGACAGGCAACATCTGCCGGTAGCTTCATAAAATCGTGACCCGGTCAAAGCTTTCCGGGTTCATGTTCACCGCTAGTTTTGATGCCCTTGCCCCCGAACGCGGTAATCAGGGAAGGACAGCGCCTATAATTTAGGCAGCGTAAGCTAAGTTTTTGTTAGCGTTTAATTTAAAGTTGGACCTTTTTTCGCAGCTGTCCACTGCGGCTCGCTCCGAATACTTCAAAATCCCCGTCGAAACCATTACGCCCCCGAATATATTAAAATAAGAGGTAATAGTGAATAAGAAAGAGGTGAGCTATCTCATTCGTTCCTTCAAGGCACGGTCAATCTGACGCTTTGCGTCACGTTCTGCCATTGCATCACGCTTGTCATAATTCTTCTTACCTCGGCAAAGACCGAGAGCCACCTTCACGTGTGAACCCTTGAAATAAACCTCAAGGGGAATAAGAGTATAACCTTGCTGTTGCGTAAGCCCCACAAGCTTGTTTATTTCACGGCGGTGAAGAAGCAGCTTTCTCTGCCGCAATGGGTCACGGTTGAAGATATTTCCTTTTTCATAAGGAGAAATGTGCATACCTATAAGAATGGCTTCCCCCGTTTTCACGGACACATAACTGTCCTTCAGGTTTACCTTTCCCTCACGTACTGATTTGACCTCGGTTCCGAAAAGGGAAATTCCTGCTTCATAGGTATCATCCACAAAATAATCGTGAAAGGCTTTTTTGTTTTTTGAAACAGACTTTATGCTGATTTTTTCAGCTGCCATTTGATTTTCCCTCTCCTTTCCTTCGGATTTTCAAACTGAATATAGTATAACCCATTTTTGCTTTTTCGTCAATGTCAAAAAAACACATATTTTGTATCATTTTTGTTACATAACCATTATTCCGCATTAATCGGCAATGTAATGGTTACTCTGGTAAATTCATACTGAACACTTTCCATGCTGATTGTACCCTTGTGATTTTCAATAATTTCCTTTGCAATGGAAAGTCCCAGACCTGTGCCGCCCTGTTCTCTGGAACGGGCTTTGTCCACACGGTAAAATCTGTCGAAAACGTGTGCAAGGTCTTGTTCAGGAATACCAATACCGTTGTCCTCAATCTTTATATAAGCCTCATTATTTACAAAACCCGCAAAAACACCTATTCTTCCCCTTTCAGGTGTATATTTCATTGAATTTGAAATTATATTTTTTACGGCTCTTTCAAGCTGGAACTTGTCAGCATAAACCATTGGAATGACGTTCAGTACATTGAAAACAAGCTCCTGATTCTTGTTCTCTGCTTCAACCATAAAAGTTTTCACCACATCACGAAGCATTTCCCCAAGGTCAAAGGCTTCCTTGTTCATTTCAACACTCTGGGCATCGTATTTTGAAAGTGTGAGAAGATTTTTCACCAGAGTAGTCATTTTTGTTGTTTCATTCTGTATGGTTTTCAGGAACGAAAGCTCCATTTCCTCGCCCACAGGATAATTGTCAATAAGCGTCTCTGTATAAGTTCCGATTGTAGTAAGGGGAGTTTTCAGCTCATGCGAAACCTCTGCCACAAATTTCTTTCTTGACCTTTCCAGATTGAATTCCTCTGTAACGTCATTAAACACACAAACCACGCCGCCCACACTGTTATCTTCCAACCTGAAGGGAAGAAAATAAGTCTTTATGTGCCTGCTGTTTGTCAAAAACTCACGGGATTCTGTTTTGTATTTTCGAAGATAAATAAACTCCGCCATACACACATCTGCATTGAGCTCCCTGAAAAAGCTGTCAAATCTTATGCCTTCCGTTTCATCAATGTTCAGCATGTTTTTTGCGGTCTTGTTTATAGAAATAATCTCCTGAGTAGTGCCGAAGGCAATAATTCCGTTGTTTATGTTTTCAAGTATAACCTCCAGCTTGTGTTTTTCACCCGCAACCTCACTAATGGCGTTTTTCATAACTCCGCCCATATAATTGAAGGTTTCAACCAGAGTTCCAATTTCATCCTTTGAAAAAACTTCAAGGTTTGAATCAAAGTTTCCTTCCGCAAAATCCTCCGCTTTTTCCGTGAGGATAGAAATGGGGTTTGTGATTGTTCTAGACAGAAAATATCCAAGGAAGATTGAAGCAAGCGCCCCGAACAGCAATGCCTGAACTATAATATAAAGCATATTCCGTGTTAAGCTGTTGACGCCTTGCTTGTTGTCCCTCACATAAATTATGAAATTTCCGTTCTGACCGCCGTCCACAAAGTATGCATAATCCATATAGTTTGCTGTTATTCGAACACTTTTTCCTGTTGTTCCCGACATTGCCTGAAGAATATTGGGAGTTTTCTCAAAAACTTCTGCCTCCGCACCGGTATAAACAACCCTTGACGCATCGGATGCATTGAGAACGGCACACTGACGCTGTTCCGAAAGTCCCAGCTGTGCAGAGTAAGCTGAAATAACCGTATTAATTCGGTCGACTCTTTCTTCTGCCGAAATCTGACTTGTGAGAATTTCCGTTATGGCTGTTGTGAAATCCCCTGACATAACCTTGTCCATTTGCTCGTTGAAAGCGTTTGTATACGTCTTCACAATACTGTTGAACATATACGCACCCACAATAAGCATAATAGCAAGAACCAATGCCACAAAAAGCACAACTATTTTCCATTGCATTTTTTTGAACATAATTCAGTTTCTCCGATTTCTACTTACTTTTGTTTTTTGTCAGGTACTCATAATCATTCTGCCGTGACACAAGAACCTCACGAAAGGCTTTTGCCGTTGCAGCTTGAAGAACATAATCCGCTGTTCCTTCCTTGAAAGATTTTGCCATTCTTTCAGCCTTCATTGCACGCTCACGTACATTCATATCATTCCAGTCCTGCGGAGCATAAAGGTCACGTCTCAGGCGGTACTGGGTCATTATTCCCGAATATGCAGTCTTTTCAATATGTTCAAGATTGAAACGCTCAGGATTAACTCTGTGTTCAACAGATGAGTCGGCATTGAGTCCCACCTTCATATGAATTTCATCCATCATAAAGCATACGAGTGTTTCTTCGCCACCTGCAAAATTAGTACCTACCCTTCCGTAGCTGCACCTGAAACCGCCAATCATACGAAGACATTCATTTCTTACAGCAAAGTTTGCGCCATAAGGAAAATCGCCGTAATCCTTTGCATAACGAAATCCTTTGCCCTCGATTTCCAGATTGCTCCAAAGACCTATGGTTCTCTCGTTCACAAGCTCTTTGGCACCCTCGGGAACCGTGAGAATTACCTGACCTCCGCAAGCACCAAGGTCTTCACGACCTTCAAATGATTTTGAAGTTTCACATACAAGATTTTCTGTTGCAATCGAATCATCATCCACATAGAGAACAATTTCTCCCTTTGCCTCCCACATACCGCTGTTTCTCGCAAAGGACAAGCCCTTTCGGGGTTCGGTTATGTAGTTGATTTCAATATTTTCATACTTTTTCTTCATATCCTGAACAAATTCCTTCAACTCTGTGTTGCGGAAATTGTTGTTCACAAACACAATTTCAAAGTCTTCCGGTTTCGCATTCTGATTGCACAAAGCTTCAAGACAAGCCGGAAGAGTTTCCGAAAGCTTGTGGGTACAAAGAACCACAGATACCTTCTTTGAAAAAGAAGCTTCCTCCGAAAGTCTGCCTTCCATAGCATAAAGCATATCATTTTTTGCTTTCGCATCAATAAAAGAAAACAGGGTTTCCACATCATCAACAGTATAACCATTGTAATCCTGCATCGAAGAATCCGAAACAAAAACGGAAAAATCAAAGTTTTCTGTAATATTGGAGTTTACAGCCACCTTCACAGCATCAACAGGAAGCTCTGTTTCGCAGCCGCAGCCGCCAAAATCTGCATAAACAAGATTTGAAGGACTGCTTCCAAAAAACAACGAAGACAAATCATCCTTTTCAATAACAATATGACCCGCATCAATTATCTTCTTCTTGAAAGCTTCCGCAACAGCCTTGTTTCTTTCATCATTGTTCAAATACCACACAAGGGGAGTGAGATAGAAATCACGTCTGAAATCATCAAAGACCATCAGCTTATAACGGTTCTTTGTTATACCCAGCTCCTTGTCCTTTGCGGTGAGAGAACCGTCGTGCCAGCGATAGGAATAAACAGGCTCAGTGAAGGAAGTATGACGGAGCGTGAGAAGAGAGTTCATTCGCATCCAGTAGTCATAATCCTCAAGAGTATGCTTGTAGCTTGAATAACAGCCCAGAATTTCTGCCGCAGCCTTTCGGTACATAAACGCCGCGCCGATTGTGTTGTTCGCATAAGTATTGAGTTCAAAGGCATTGTGCGGGAACATTACGTTTGAGCTTCCCATAGGATATTCAAACCATCCGTGGTTTTTCAGCTTTTTTCCCTTTCCGTCAATAAGACGCATATTTGCCCAAATCATAGCTGTCTTCGGGTTTGTTTTCAGCTCACCCACCATTTTTTCGAGAAAATCGTCGTCCATTACGTTGTCCGCACTTGTCCAGGTAAGAAATTCACCTCTCGCTTCACGAAAGCCTCTTGAAAGGGTTCTGGGAATTTTTTTGTTTTCCTGAGTGAGAACCCTTATTCTGCTGTCCTTTTCCGCAAACTCCCGTGCAATTTCAAGGGTGTTGTCCTTTGAACCGTCGTTTATTATAATAAGCTCAAAGTTCGTATAAGTCTGACGAAGCACCGACTCAATGGAATCTGCAAGTATTTCTCCGCCGTTGTATACGGGAAGTACAACTGTTATAAGGTCTTTTTCCTGTGGAACATGAACCTTTGTCAAATCAAGAGGATATTTTCTTTCTCTTTCCTCCTTGTATCTCAGAAACTTGTACTGATAGAGATTGAGAACCTTTTCTTCAGGCTCTTTTGCTCCGAAAAAAAGCTTTTTCAAATAATTAAGCATTTGCCTCTTCCTACCTTCCTGATTCGGTTTTTTCAATATATTCCAAAAGATTTTTCCACGCTTCAAGGTATGATTCCTTGTAGAATATATCAAGCCTGTCGGCTTTTTTCTTTGCCAAAATACTTATTTCCTTCTTTGTAATTCTTATCTGGCTCTTGGCATATCTCCGTGTCCAGCCTATATCCGTATGAAGGTCGCAGAAAAATCTGTATGTTGTAAGAACACCTGCACGGATTGTTTTTTTCACGTGCTCATGAGTGAATCTCGAAATATCCACTCTGTGAAGAACCTTTGCTCTGGGCTGCAAGCCGATACCATAGCCTATATCAAGCATTTTGAAGGCAAGAGCTGTTTCTTCACCGCCTGCAAAATCGTTTCCAACCCTTCCGTAACACATACGAAAACCGCCTACTCTCCATATTGCGGAGCGTCTCACGCCATAATCTGCACCGTAAGGAAACTCAAACTGCTGTGTAACTTCACGGAAGCTGTTTCCTGAAATCTTGAACTGGCTCCAGAGACTTTCCCAGCCCTTTCGTAGAACCTTTGGTGTGGGGAACGGTCTTTCAAGTATAACCTGACCGCCCACAATTCCAACATTGGGGTGATACTTGAAGCCTGTAAATATTTCTTCAAGCAAATAGTAATCTGCAAGTATATCGTCATCAAGAAAAAGAAGATACTCACCCTTTGCATTCCACATTCCGCCGTTTCTTGCATAAGAAAGACCCTTTTGGGGAACACCGATATACCTTATAAAGCCGTCAATATCCTTGTACTTATTTTTGAAATCCTCAACAGTTTCACGTATACCCGAAGTCATAGGAGCATTGTCAACAATAATAATTTCATATTCCTTTTTGCTCATTGATTGACGGATAACTGACCAAATTGCGTCAATAAGCTTTTCGCCACGCATATAGGTACATATAATGATTGACATTTTCTTTTCATAACTGTCAGGGTCATCAATCATTTTTTCAAGGCTGTACAAAATTTTGTTTTTAATTTTTGTGTCGGCAAGGTCAAACACGGTCTTTCCGTCCTTTGCACGGAACCACCCTTTGTAATCCTCTGTTTCGGGAAGCTCTGCATTACTGTTGCAGGTCACAAGAATATCAAAACCATCTGCTTCGCAAGGCTCATCACAAACCAGAACTGACCCCGAAAAATTCACTGAAATACTATCTTTTGAGGAATTTTCACCCTTTCCGAAATAAGCGTAACAAAAACAGGAATACTTTTCAGGAGCAGAAATGGATTCTGCTTCCTCACGGCTGAGTATCATATGACCCGCTTTCCTTGCAGCATCGGCAAATTCAATGTAGTGAGGATTGTTTTCGTCCTCTGTTTCAATAACCCACACAAGTACCGACATATAAAAATCACGCCTGAAATCGTCAAGAACCATAAGCTTGTAACGATTTTTTGTTATACCCAACTCCTTGTCGTGAGCTGTCAGGGATTCATAATGAATTCTATATAAATAAATGGGCTTTTCTTCATCAATATGTTCAATTTTCAAAAGAGAATTCATTCTCATCCAGTAGTCATAATCCTCAAGATTTGTCTTGTACTTTGAATAATCTTCAAGCAAAAAAGCCGCAGACTTTCTGTACATAAATGCCGCACCAATTGTATTGTTAGCATAAGTATTCAAGCTTTCGGCAGATTTGGGCAGACAAACATTTCCCGAAAACAGAGGTTTTTCGAACCAGAAATGACCTCTTTTTATTTTGCCCTTGCTGTTTATTAACCTCATATTGCCATAAACCATAGCAATATGGGGCTTTCGTTGAAGATTTTCCACAAGGGTTTTCACGCAATCCAGAAGCATAATATTGTCCGCACTTGTCCAGGTGAAAAATTCACCTTTTGCGGCACGGAAGCCCACAGACAGAGCTGTGGGAAGCTTTTTGTTGCTTTGGCTTATGACCCTCACACGGCTGTCACTTTGCGCATAACGCTTTGCAATTTCAAGGCTGGAATCTGTTGAACCGTCATTTACGATTATCAGCTCAATATTATTATAACTCTGTGAAAGCACCGATTTTATGGAGCTTTCAAGAACTCTTTCTCCATTAAAAACCGGAAGAACCACAGATACAAGTCCTTGTTTGAGAGGAACATCAATATTTTGCAGCAGTCCTCCCATAGCCTTTTCACGTTCGTCCTTATAACGATTGAATTTCGCTCTGCAAAGCCTGAGCTTTCTGCGTTTTTTCTTTGATACATTCTCACGGTTGAAGGCTTCATTGAAACCCTTCCGCAAGGTGAGAAAAAGCCCCATTCTCTTGTAGTCCGATATTTCGAGAAGTGAACGAACAAAGGAAATACCTGTCTTCTGGAGAATTTTTTCGATTTTCAAACCTGTTCGCCATACATAGGTTTCGTGAAGGTCAAGCTCCTCCTGCTTGTGCTGATGAGCTTCAAACTGAATTTGCATAATAGCATTTCTGTCAGCCTCTATTCTCTCTTCAAGCTGAATAGTTTTCCCTTTTTCCTCTTCAAGAGCTTTTTTGGTTTCCTTCAATTTTTCTTCAAGCTTTTCAAGATTATTTTGAGCAATGTTCAAAGAATCAAAAAGACCTTCTCCCACATCCTCAAGAGTTCTTTCCTCAATACCCTCTGTTCCTTTTTTTTGATAAATAACAAGTATTTCTTTTCCCGGCCACTGGGTGCCTTCCATATAGGTGCAATCAATTTCCTTGAAAAATACAAGGCTGAAATCCTCGTTTATCAATGAAAAGGTTTTGTAATCAAAGGTATAAAAATGCTCGTCAATTCTTTCAAATTCCCTGAAAGGCAACAGAACAACAAAATATTTTCTGCTGTTTTTCATAAGCTTTTTGAGAAGCTCGCCGCCATTTTCAAAATGTTCAAGAGTATTTGAAGAAAAAATTATATCGTATTCGGACTTGAAATTGTTTACATCATCCTTCACAAAGCTGTGCTTCGGATACCTTTTTCTTGCAATTTTAAGAGCAGCCTCCGAAATATCTGTACCGGTTATATGAGAATTTTCAAAGTATCTTCCAAGAACCTCTGCACCTTCACCTTCGGCACAGCCAAGGTCACAGACAGAAAGACAATTCTTTTTTGCGTCCTCTCCCAACCAATGGGGAAAATTTTTTACGGCTACTTCATAAAAGAAAATACTCTGCTCGCGTCCTTCATTTTTGTCCCAGTCACCACTTGCAAATCTTTCTTCCCAGTATTCACCGGAATTTATTTCAACTTTTTTTTCATTTTCCATAGTTATTCTCCCAGGGTTATTTCCGACGGAACCTTCATTACGCCGAAATACTCTTTGTCACAAACAACCTTCACATACGCCGCACCTTCAATATAGTCATAATACTGTATAGGAACAGTATCTCTTCTTTCAAGGCTTGGTGTCACCGTGTATTCGCCCACATTCAGATAAAGTGGAAGAGAAATTCTCACAACATTCCGACCCGTTCTTTTGAATCTCATATTCATATCATGAAGAGCCGTAACCACCAAATCAAGACCGTTTTTGTTTTTCAGTGAAAGAGCAAAGCCAACATTTTCAAGATTGGAATTTTCAGGAATGTCAACAACAGTTTCGACAGTCATTCTGTCACCTGAATCAAAAACCTCTGTTTCCCTGTTATTTTTGAAAACTCTAACATTTTTTATGCAGCCCACATCCGAGCCGAAACGATTTATGGCATTGAATTCTTTTTCGGGAATTTCATCTGCTGATTGAAGCTTTTCTGTTTCCTTTTTAAAAAGCTCCTCGGCACTTTTTGCATTGCTGGTTATGAACTCCATATATTTTGATGTAACCTCATTCACATCCCCGTCCATAACAGTTTTTCCGTTGTCAAGCCAGATAGCTCTCGAACAGAAACGGCGTACAGCATCAACATCGTGGCTGACAAAAAGGATTGTCTTTCCCTTTTCCTTCAGCTCCTCAAACTTGTTGTAGCACTTTGCCTGAAAACGATAGTCACCCACCGCAAGAGCCTCGTCAACAATAAGAATATCAGGGTCAGTATTGATTGCAACGGCAAAGGCAAGACGAACAAACATACCGCTCGAATAATTTTTCACGGGACGGTTTATGAAATCGCCTATTTCTGCAAACTCTGCAATTTCATCAATTTTTTCTTCAACCTCTTCCTTCTTCATTCCCATAATTGTTCCGTTGAGAAAAATATTTTCAATTCCCGTATATTCGGGATTAAAGCCTGCCCCAAGCTCCAGAAGAGCGGAAACTGTTCCTTCCATATTCTTTTCACCGGCAGTCTGGTTGATTACACCCGTAAGAATTTTCAGGAGTGTTGATTTTCCCGAACCGTTTTTTCCGATAATTCCAACAGTTTCACCCTTTTCGATAATGAAATTAATATCTGAAAGAGCATTGAATTCTTTTATTTTGTCTTTGTAAAGCCGAGGAAAAACTGATTCCTTGATTCGGTCTCCCGGCTTGTCATAAATCTTGTAGGTTTTTGTGAGATTCTTTACTTCAATCATTTTTATGTCCTCACTTTCGGACTTTTTTTCGAACATATTACGCACAAAAAGGGCTGCACAGCCCTTTTTATCTTTCTTTTTTGTAGGTCACAAATGTAATGTAAATACCTTTTTCTGTTTTCACCATTTCTTCATTTGAAACATACCAGTTTTCAATTTCATCAAAGTTCAATAAAAATCTGTCAGCTTCATATTTCTTGTCAATTTTAGTTATATATGCAGTATCAGCAAACTTTTCGGCTTCGCGGTAAACAGATTCTCCGCCAATAAAGAATATTTTTTCATCTTCATATTCCTTTTTTGCTGCTTCCACAGCTTCTTCCATTGACCTGCACACAGTTACACCCTCAGGCTTGAAGGTTTCATCACTTGTGAGAACAATATTGAGCCTTTTCGGAAGTGGCTTTTGATTTGGAAAAGACAGAAAAGTATTTTTTCCCATTATAACAGCACAACCGCTTGTTTTTTCTCTAAAAAATTTCATATCTTCGGGAATACTGTCAAGCAAATCCCCGTCTTTTCCTATACCCCAGTTCAGGTCTGCAGCCGCAATTATATTCATAGTCTCATTTCCCTTTCTGTTTTAAATGGCAACAGGAATGTTTTTTATCTGCTCTCCTGCTTTGTAATTCTCAAGAACAAAATCGTCGGGAGTAAAATCATAAAAATTCTTTATATCCTTGTTGATTATAAGCTTCGGAGCATCAAACTGTTCTCTTTTTATTAATTCTTCAACAAGAGGAATATGTCTGTCATAAATATGTGCATCCGCAATTACGTGAACAAATTCACCCACTTCAAGACCGCTGACCTGTGCAAACATATGAACAAGTGCCGCATACTGACAAACATTCCAGCTGTTTGCAGTCAAGGTATCCTGAGAACGCTGGTTTAAAATTGCATTAAGCTTTTTTCCCGTAACATTGAAAGTCATACTGTAAGCACAAGGATAAAGATTCATCTCGGACAAATCCTGATGCACATAAATATTTGTCATTATTCTTCTGCTTTGAGGGTTGTTTTTCAGGTCAAAAAGAACTCTGTCAACCTGGTCAAATTCGCCCTCCTTGTATTTGTGCTTCACGCTCATTTGATAACCGTAAGCTTTTCCGATTGAGCCATTTTCATCAGCCCAGCTATCCCATATATGACTTTTCAAATCCTTTATATTGTTGGATTTTTTCTGCCATATCCAGAGAATTTCATCAATAGCACTTTTCAGATATGTGGGACGCAGAGTAAGAATCGGAAATTCTTCCGAAAGGTCATATCTGTTCACAACACCAAATTTTTTTATGGTATGAGCAGGAGCACCGTCCTCCCACTTCGGCCGCACATCAAGACCTTCATCAGACCAGCCGTTGTCAATTATGTCACGGCACATTTCAACAAAAATTTTATCTGCTTTACTCATAAAAACACCTTTTTATTTTTTTACTTTAAGACCCTTCGACTACGCTAAAGGTGACAACCTGTATGTCATTCTGAGACATAGGCGAAGAATATTTTTCTTATATATCCAGATTTACAACCGACTTTGAATGTTCTTCTATAAATTCACGTCTCGGCTCAACCTTGTCGCCCATAAGAATAGTGAATATTTCATCAGCCCGTCTTGCATCCTCCAAGTCAACACGAAGCATAATTCTTCTTTCAGGATCCATTGTTGTTTCCCAAAGCTGTTCAGGGTTCATTTCACCAAGACCTTTGTATCTTTGAATAGATGCATCAGGAATCTGTTCAAGAGCTGATTTCAAATCATCATCATTGTATGCATAAATTACCTTCTTGCCCTTGTAAACCTTGTAGAGAGGCGGCTGTGCAATATACACGTGTCCTTCCCTGATAAGGGGTTCCATATGACGGAAAAAGAAGGTGAGAAGAAGTGTTCTGATGTGTGCACCGTCAACGTCGGCATCGGCCATAATTACAACCTTACCGTAACGGATTTTTGAAACATCAAATTCGCTGCCTATTCCGGCACCTATAGCTGTTATAACAGGAAGGAGCTTTTCGTTTGAATAAACCTTGTCAAGACGTGACTTTTCAACATTGAGCATTTTTCCCCAGAGAGGAAGAATTGCCTGAAAACGTCTGTCACGACCCTGCTTTGCACTACCGCCCGCAGAATCTCCCTCGACGATATATATTTCAGTAAATTCAGTATCACGGGATGAACAGTCTGCAAGCTTTCCCGGAAGTGTACTTGATTCCAGAGCAGACTTTCTTCTTGTACTTTCTCTTGCTTTTTTCGCAGCTTCACGGGCACGTGACGCCATCATTGCTTTTTCGACAACAATCTTTGCAACAGCAGGATTTTCTTCAAAGAACTCACTGAGCTTTTCGTTCAGCATTTTTTCAACAATGGTACGCATTTCGCTGTTTCCCAGCTTTGTCTTTGTCTGTCCCTCAAACTGTGCTTCCGTCACCTTCACCGAAATGACACAGGCTATACCTTCACGGGTATCCTCACCCTTGAGGTTTTCATCATTTTCCTTCAGCATCTTGTACTTTCTTGCATAATCGTTTATAACCTTCGTAAGAGCCGCCTTGAAGCCTGTTTCATGAGTTCCGCCCTCTGTTGTATTGATATTATTCGCAAAGCTCATAATATCTTCGGTATAACCATCATTATACTGAATTGCAATTTCAGCTTCGGAGTTTTCACGGACGGAATTTACATAAATTACACCCTCATGAATTGCTGTTTTGTTTCGGTTCAGATATTCAACGTATTCCTTTATACCGCCTTCATAATGAAGAACATCTTCACGTTGAATACCTTTTTCATTGGGACGCTCATCCTTCAAAACAATCTTTATTCCTGCATTCAAAAATGCCTGTTCACGAAGGCGTTTTAGAAGAATGTCATAATCATATACCAAATCTTCAAAAATAAGGTAGTCAGGCTTGAAATGAACAAAAGTTCCTGTTTTGTCGGTTTCACCAATAACCTTCAGTTCATTGAGTTTTGCTCCCCGTTCGTACTTCTGGTAATGTATATTCTTTCCGTCACAGATTTCAACCTCAAGGTACTCGGAAAGAGCATTAACAACAGACGCACCAACACCGTGAAGACCACCCGAAACCTTGTATCCGCCGCCGCCAAACTTTCCGCCCGCGTGAAGAACAGTAAAAACAACTTCAACAGCAGGAAGTCCCGTCTGTGCCTGAATACCCACAGGTATACCACGACCGTCATCACGGACAGTTATGGAATTGTCTTCCTTTATGGTTACCTGAATTTCCTTGCAGTAACCGGCTAGAGCCTCGTCAATTGAATTGTCCACAATTTCATAAACAAGGTGGTGAAGACCTCTCGATGTAGTAGAGCCGATATACATACCGGGTCTCTTTCTTACCGCTTCAAGTCCTTCGAGAACCTGAATATTACTTTCGTCATAAGAATTTTCAACAGGTACATTTGTGATACTTTCCGACATAAACTTTACCTTTTACCTTTCTAACCCAAAACGGGAAGTTTTTTTAGAACTCTTTGTACTTTTTTATACGTCCGGCAAGAGCCTTCGTAGAGATATTTGTTATATAAACAACCGACTGTCCGTCCTCCTCGCATATAACGAAAGATTTTGGAATTTCCTCGGAAACATTCCTGACAAAGCCTTCTTCTTCAACAATTCTCAAAAATTCCTTTGAATACTTTGAAATTGAAGTGCTTTCAAGATCAAGAATTGATATAATATCCTTTGTATTAACTACCGTGTCACAGCCTAAATGCAGATACATTCTGTCACACATCCTTTTTCTATTTTTATAAATTTCCCCGAAGTCATTTCCGAGAATTTTTCTCTGTCGGTGCAGGTAATAAATATCTGCATATTCCGAAGTCTGTTCAAAATATAATCCTGACGTATGCTGTCAAGCTCACTCATAATATCATCAAGAAGAAGTACGGGATATTCACCGATTTCTTCACGGAAAAGCTCAACTTCTGCAATCTTCTGAACAAGAATTGCGGTTTTTTGCTGACCCTGAGAGCCAAAAAGCTTCAAATCAGCTCCGTTCACCTTGAATTCAATATCATCACGGTGAGGTCCGAAAATTGATTCACGGTACTTCATTTCCCTCAAAAAAAGCTCATCTGCTTTTTCAAATAACTTTTCCTTCAAGCCTTCTATCGTTTTTTCATCAATGTTCAAACCACAGGATATATAATTCATTTCAAGCTCTTCTTTGCCGTTTGATATATCCAGTTGGAATTTTTTCGCTATTTTTTCTATTTTCTTTATATATTCATAGCGTGTTTTTATTATATAAAGTGAATACTCTTTTATCCTTTCATTGAGAACCGAAAGAAGTATTTTGTCAGGAAAATCCTCTTTCAAAAGACTATTCTTTTGCTCAATCAGTTTTTTGTAATCCGAAAGAACACTTACATAACCTGATTTCAGCTGACTTATCATTATATCAATGTTTTTTCTGCGTTTCTTCGGACCTTCACGAATAAGACTCAAATATTCAGGACCGAAAAAAACAACATTAAATTTTCCAACAAGGTCACTGTTTTTTTTCACGAGAATGTCATTTATAATAATTTTTTTCCTTTTTCCCTTGTCTATGGTTATTTCACCCGTAACCTCATTTTCTCTTGAAATAAAATTCATAACAATCTCCGAAGAATTCTCTCCGAACCTTATCATTTCATAATCCTTTGATGCACGATTCGACTTTCCGAGAGAAAAAAGGTAAATTGCTTCAAGAATATTTGTCTTTCCTTGAGCATTATTTCCATAAATTATATTCAGTTTTTCGTGAAACTCTATTTTTTCATCCTCATAATTCCTGAAATTATGAAGCTTTATGTCTTTTACAATCATTATTTAAGCTTTTTGGGAAGAAGGAGGTAGAGGTACTCGTCTCCTTCGATTGGTGTCATTATAACAGGGTTGAAGTCCTTTTTGAACTGGAGCCTTATTTCCTCATCATCGCAGGCTCTCAAAACATCAAGAAGAAATTCATTGAAAAAGCCGATAAGAAGATCAGCCGTTCCAGTTTCAACGCTGATATTGTCGTCAACATTTCCAATAATTGTTTCGCAGGAAATATTGATGTTGTTGTCCTTGATTTTCATTTTTACCGGAGCATCGTTTGAATTTCCGTTTATAATGAGAGATGCACGATAAACAGAATCAAAAAGCTCATAAAGAGGACATTTAAATTCAATTTCCGCATCATTGTAAATTGCACTTTTGTATTTTGGAAATTCTCCTTCAATAAGACGTGTCACTATTTTGTAGTTTTCAAAAAGGAAAACTGCATTCTTTGAAGTACAGTTAATTTCCACAAGGTCGTCTCCGTCCTTGATTATTTTTGTGATTTCACCAAGGGTCTTTGCCGGAACAATAAATCTTTTTTCAGGGTATTCCGAATCAAGGTGATAAGTACGTACTGCTATTCTGAAGCAATCTGTTGCAACCATTCGGATTGTAGAGCCTTCGATTTCAACAAGACAACCTTTCAAAATAGGCTTGCTTTCGCTGAGTGATGTGCAGAAAATAGTTTTTGAAATCATTTCTCTCAATGAACTGCTTTTTACCTTTATGGAATATTCGGGGTCAACCTGAGGAAGCTCAGGAAAATCCAAAGGATTGAGACCCATAATTTCGAATTTTGCGTTTCCGCTTTTTATTGTGCAGAAATTAATTTCATTTGTTTCAATATAAACCTCGTCTTCAGGAAGGTTTTTTATAATATTTCCGAGCATTTTTGCATTAAGGACTGTTTTTCCCGGCTTTATAACACGTGCTTCGGTTTTCGCTTCAATTCCCATTTCCATGTCGTTTGAAACAAAGGTGAGAGTTCCTTCAATATCAGCTTTCAGAAGTATTCCTTCAAGGATGGGAAAATTCGAGTGTGAGGAAACAGCCTTTGAAACAGAGCTGATTGCTTCATTCAGAATATTTTTGTTACAAATAATGTTCATTTTATAAAAATCCCTTTCTTCGGTAAAATATTATCCTTTTCAGCCAATTTTATTATAACATATAAGGGGAATAAAATCAATCATTTTTTGCGATTTACGGGGTGATTTTTTTCAATATGCGAAAAAAGGGGGATTTTGACGGTAAAAAATTTTTATAATATAAATATAATATATATTATTTTATAGTTGTAGTTATAGTAGGGGCTGTTGATTCTGTGAAAATCTCCTGAAAGCCTTGTCATATATGAAAAAACAGGAGTTTATAAGGCTGTTGATAAGTGTGAAAAGTTATAAACACAATCCACAAACCGAGTTTTTTGAAAAAGTTATTCACTTTTACTTTCAAGGTTATTAGTTGAATTCTGTGGATAACTTTAATAATTTTTTATTTTGAGATTGACAAATTGAATAAAATAATATATTATATGTTTGTAATGCTTTGCATTGCAAACAGTCTACTTGAATAAGAGGTGAAAAAATGGCTTATACAATTAGTGATGATTGCATTATGTGTGGTGCTTGCGTTGGTGAGTGTCCCGTAGACGCAATTTCTGAGGGTGATGGAAAGTACGTTATTGATGCTGATGCTTGCATTGATTGCGGCAGCTGCGCAAGCTCATGTCCTGTAGAAGCTCCTCAGGCATAATTAAATGAAAAATTTTTTGAAAGAGAGTGCTGCGTATATGTTGTACTCTCTTTTATTTTACATAATTATATAAAAAAGAAGGAAAAATATGGACAGACTTATTTTTGAAAGAGGTATATCAGAGCTTGGGTTTGACCTTGATGAAAGAAAAATGGAAAAATTTGAGAAATTTTCGTCACTTCTTGTGGAATGGAATGAAAAAATGAATCTTACGGCGGTTACTGACCCTGAAGGGATTTCTGTAAAGCATTTTCTTGACAGTATCGCTCCGCTTTCGGCTGTAAATTTCAAAGAAGGCGCAAGAGTAATTGATGTGGGTACGGGAGCAGGCTTTCCCGGTATTCCCATAAGGATAGTGAGAGACGATTTGAATTTTACTTTTCTTGATTCACTGAACAAAAGAATAAATTTTCTTAATGAGGTGTCAAAAGAGCTTTCATTTGAAAATGTAGAATTTGTTCACGGAAGAGCGGAGGAAGCAGGAAAAGACAAGAGGTTTCGTGAAAAATATGATTATGCTGTTTCACGTGCTGTTGCAAATATGAAGGTTCTTTGTGAGTATTGTCTTCCCTTTGTGAAGGTTGGAGGAGCTTTTGCGGCATTCAAGCAGTTTGAGGTTGATGATGAAATCAGTGATGCAAAGGCAATGATAGGAAGTCTCGGCGGCGCTGTTTGTGATATAAAGGAAGTTAAAATTCCTCAATCTGATATAGTAAGAAAAATTGTTATAGTTGAAAAGGTGAAGGAAACTCCTTCACAGTTTCCCAGACGTGCAAATAAGATAAAAAAATAGATCTGTGGTGAAAAATATGATTTATACATTGACATTAAATCCTTCAATTGACTATATTTCAAAGCTTGACAGCTTGAAAATCGGGCTTGTAAACAGAAGCTGCGGTGAAGAGCTTGTACCGGGAGGAAAGGGCATAAACGTTTCACGTGTTTTGAAAAATCTTGGAACAGATAGCTGTGCTTTGGGGTTTGTTGGTGGATTTACGGGAGAATTCATTGAAAAAGCTCTTCAAAATATTGAGATAAAAACAGATTTTTTGCACATTGAAAACGGCATATCAAGAATAAATCTAAAGCTGAAGGCGGAGGAAGAGACTGAAATAAATTCTTCCGGTCCGCAAATTTCACAAAAGGAAAAGGATGCTCTTTTAAAAAGACTTGAAAAAGCAGAAAATGGTGATATTTTTGTTCTTGCAGGAAGTGTTCCGAAGGAATTTGGCAAAGATTTTTATGCTGAAATAACAAAAATTGCGGCTTCAAAAAATATAAAGGTTGTTGTTGATGCAGAAGGTGAGCTTCTTCTCAATACTCTTTTTTTTAATCCCTTTCTCATAAAACCAAATAATTTTGAGCTTGAAGAGATTCTCGAAAGAAAGCTTTTTTCAAAGGAAGATATTGCTGAAGGTGCAAGAGAGCTTTTGAAAAAGGGTGCTGAGAATGTTCTTGTTTCTCTTGGAAAAGATGGAGGTATTTTTGTATCCTCTGACGGAAAAGCTTATTTTTGTCCTTCACCAAAGGGAGCTTTAAAGAATTCCACCGGTGCAGGAGATTCTGTTGTTGCAGGCTTTCTTTATGAGTTTTTGAGTTCGGGAGATTTGAAAAAGGCTTTTGTTTTTGGATTATGCTGCGGAAGTGCTACCGCTTTTTCAATGGGATTTGCTGAAAAAGCTGGTGCAGAAAAGTTTTTTGATGAACTTTTGAAAGAGGTTGTTGAAATAAATTAAATAGTTCTAGAAAAATGGAATTTCAGGGACGGGATGGAACCCGTCCCCTACTTATATTGAACACACTTTTTTATCTTATAATATTTTTTATATCTTCTTTTATTATTTCGGTAATTTCAGCTGTTTCTTCACGGGATTTTCCGCAAAGCATACAATAAATCTTTATTTTTGGTTCTGTTCCTGAAGGACGAATAATGAAATTGTTTTTGTCCTCAAGCTCAAGATAAATTACATTTGATTTTGGAAGATATATAGGTTCTGTTTTTCCTGTTTCAGTTTCGGTCCGGATTGAAGAGTTGTAATCTCTTACTGCAATAACTTTTTTTCCGCCTATGGATTTTGGAGGATTTTTTCTCACATCTTCCATAATTGATTTTATTTTTTCAATTCCTTCAATGCCTTCCATTGTCACAGATGTGACGAATTCTTCATAGAAACCGTATTTTTTGTAAATATTCATAAGCTGGTCATAAAGGTTCAGACCCTTTTCACGATAATAAAGTGCCATTTCTGCAATAAGCATTGATGCTGCAACAGCGTCCTTGTCCTTTGCGTAAGTTCCGGCAAGACTTCCGTAGCTTTCTTCAAAGCCGAAGAGGTATGTTCCTTTTCCGGTTTCTTCGGATTCTTTTATTTTTTCACCGATAAACTTGAAGCCTGTAAGAACATCCTTCATTTCAACGCCATAAAAATCACAGATTTCCTTTGTTATGTTTGTGGTAACAATTGTTTTTACAACATAACCGTCTTCGGGGAGAGTTCCTTTTTCTTTTCTCATACTGAGAATATATTCCGTAAGAAGAACACCTGTCTGGTTTCCCGTAAGAACAATATATTCGCCTTCTTCGTTTCTCACAAGAATACCAACTCTGTCTGCATCAGGGTCTGTTCCGATAATTAAATCGGCATTGTTTTCTTTTGCATATCTGATTGCAATTTCAAAGCTTTCTTTGTTTTCGGGATTTGGTGATGCAACCGTCGGAAAAGCACCGTCGGGATTTTCCTGTTCCTTCACTATTATAACATTTTCAAAGCCTATGCGGTTCAGGATTTTTCTCACGGGTTTGTTTCCTGTGCCGTGGAAGGGGGTATAAACAAATTTCAGTTCGTTTCCTTTTTCTTTCACAAGCTCAGGGTTGAGACAGCATTTTTGAACAATGTTCAAATATTCTTCCTCAACTTCATCACCCATTATTTCAATGAGACCTGATTTCACGCCTTCGTCAAAATCAATGAGCTTTGCTCCGCCGAATACGGGAGTTTTTTCTATTTCTTCAAGTACAATAGAGGCAAGCTCGGGATTGAGCTGTGCTCCGTCACTTCCGTAAACCTTGTAGCCGTTGTATTTTGCAGGGTTGTGGCTTGCGGTTACGGCAATACCTGCAGTAGCTTTTTTGTAAAGAACTGAAAATGAAAGCTCAGGTACGGGCTTCAGCTCCGAAAAGATATAAGCCTTTATTCCATTTGCCGCAAGAACACAAGCAGCTGTCTTTGCAAATTCATCGGACTTGTGACGGCTGTCATAAGCAATTGTTACGCTTAGCTCTGTTCCTTCGGGGTTTGTCTTTTTAAGCTGGTTTGCAAGTCCCTGAGTTGCACGGGCAATAATGTAACTGTTCATTCTGTTTAAACCAAGACCGATAACTCCTCTCAGACCTCCTGTTCCAAATTCAAGAGAACGATAGAAACGGTCTTTTTTTTCTGTTTCGTTATCCTTTAATTTTTCAAGCTCAACCCTCTCCTCGGGAGTAACGTTTTCAAGCCATAATTCATATTCCTTTGTATAATTCATAAATGTCTCCTTTCATTTTGCCTTTTCTTTAAAGTATATTATATCATATGTAATATTTTTTGTCAAAAACATTGATATTTGACTTTAAATTTGTTATTATATAAGAGGTAAAATTTCTTTGAAGGGAGAAAAATGATAATGATAGCAATAGGATGTGACCATGGCGGTATCAATCTTAAAGAGATAATAAAAAAATTCTTGGAAGAAAAAGGTCTGGAATTCAAGGATTTTGGAACATATAGTACAGATTCCTGCGATTATCCTGATTATGCAAAGGCTGTTTGTGATGCAATTGTATCGGGAGAATGTGAAAAGGGTATTCTGGTTTGCGGAACGGGTATCGGTATGAGTATTGCTGCAAACAAAATTGACGGTATACGTGCGGCACATGTGACAGATACATACAGTGCTCGAATGACAAAGGAGCATAATGACGCAAATATTATTTGTCTTGGAGAGAGAATAACAGGCTGTGACTTGGCTCTCGAAATTGTGAATGCTTATCTTTGTGCAGAGTTTCAGGGCGGAAGACATCAGAAGCGTATTGACAAGCTTATGTCATTTCAAAAATAATTGTTTTTTGAGAGGTAATTATAATGAAAGAAATAAGAAAAGTAAGAATAGGAAATGTTGAAATAGGCGGTGGAAACAAGGTTGCTGTCCAATCAATGACAACCGCATATACGGCAGATGTTGAAAAAACTGTTGCACAGATACATAGTCTTGAAAAGGCGGGTTGTGAAATTGTCCGTGTTGCAGTTTCTGACAAGGAAAGTGCAGAAGCTATTTTTGACATAAAAAACAAAATCAATATTCCTCTTGTTGCGGATATTCATTTTGATTATCGTCTCGCCCTGACCTGTATGGAAAGAGGCATAGACAAAATTCGCATAAATCCCGGAAATATTGGCGGTGAAGAAAGAGCGAAGGCTGTGTGCGAGGAAGCAAAGAAAAGAAATATTCCTATCCGAATAGGTGTGAACGGCGGTTCTCTTGAAAAAGAAATTCTTGAAAAATATGGCGAGGCAACTCCTGAAGCAATGGTTGAAAGTGCTATGGGACATGTGAAGATTCTTGAAAAATATGGGTTTTTTGATACGGTTATTTCAATGAAGTCTTCGGACGTTAAAAAGACAATAGCTGCATACCGTTTGGCACGTGAGACTTTTGATTATCCTTTGCATATCGGAGTGACAGAAGCGGGAACTTACAAAAGCGGTGTTGTGAAATCTTCAATCGGTATAGGCTCGCTCCTTGCTGACGGCATTGGTGAAACCATAAGAGTGTCACTCACGGATGACCCTGTTCTTGAGGTTGAAACCGCAAAGATAATTCTCAAGTCACTGGGTCTTGTTTCGGGAGGTGTTGAGGTTGTTTCCTGTCCCACCTGTGCAAGATGCAAAATCAACCTTATTCCCATTGCAAAGGAAGTAAACAAAAGACTGGAAAACTGCAACAAGGACATAAAGGTTGCTGTTATGGGCTGTGTTGAACGGTCCCGGTGAAGCCAGAGATGCAGATATTGGTATTGCAGGCGGTGACGGTTGTGCAATGCTTTTCAAAAAAGGTGAGATTGTAGGAAAAATTGCAGAAGATAAAATTATAGAAACACTTCTCGGTGAAATTGAAAAAATGTAAAATTAAGAAAGGAAAAAAGAATGGCCGGTATTTTGGACGTATTTGACAAGGTGACGGTAATGCAAAAGCTTGCTGCCACTCTGGAAAAAGCGGAAGTAATTGATTTTCTTGTGGACGTGAAAAACAAGTCAATCAAGGTTGAGCTTGGTTCGGATGAAATTATTCCGAGACCTGAACTTTTCGCATTTTCCGATCAGGTGAAGGAGGTTTATAACCTTGAAGACCTTGAAATAAAAATTAAATACAAAAATATCGAATTTTCAGAAAAATATTACCGAAATCTTCTTGTAGGGCTTTTCAAAAAATGCAGTATATGCAAGGCTTTTCTTGTGGGAAGCCGTGGTGAGCTTGAAAATGATGTGCTTACGGTGAAAAACGTAAAGTGCGGTAAGGAAATTCTTGAAAAGAACAAATGCGCTCAGCTTCTGGCGGAGCTTATTAGTTATGAGCTTGACAGGAAAATAACAGTAAGACTTGATGCTGACAGCCTTGATATGGATGCATATTTTTCCGAAAAGGAAAGACGTCAGGAGGAACTGAACAAGATTGCGGCATCTGTTGCACCTGTGAAGAAGGAGGAACCGCCAAAGAGTGATGATGGTGAGCCTCTCACAGTTGGACTTATTTACGGAAAAGCTATAACAGAAGAAATAACACCAATGATTGAGCTTCGTGCAGGTATGGGTATCTGTGCGGTTCATGGTGAAATTATAGATGTGGACATTCGTGAAATCAACAAGGAAGGAAAGCTGATGTATATTGCTGTGAACTTCGACATCGGAGACGACAGTTGGGGCATAACCTGTGAGGTTTTCGGCAAGGCTGAACAGGTAAAGAGAATCCTTCCTGCAATAAAGAGCGGAAATGTGCTGACGGTCAGAGGTGATTTTGACTATGACGAAAGAGCACGCTGTGAAAAAATGAAGGTGAAAAGCATTGAGCTTTGCAACAAGCCTGCTCCCAGAGGAGACAATGCGGAGGTAAAGCGTGTTGAACTTCATCTTCACACAAAAATGAGTGCAAAGGATGCAATAACCTCCGCAACCGACCTCATAAACCGTGCGGCTGCGTGGGGACATCCGGCGATTGCTATTACCGACCACGGTGTTGCCCAGGCGTTCCCTGAAGCCTTTAAGGCTTTGGGAAAAATAAAAAAAGGCGGTCAGGATTTCAAAATACTCTACGGAACAGAAGGTTATTTTCTCAATGACCTTCCTGTTGGTGTGGATAATGTTCCTGAAAGCTATAAAGATAAAATTTATATTGTTTTTGATATTGAAACAACAGGGCTCAGCCCTGAAAAGGAAACCATAACCGAAATCGGCGGCGTGAAGATTATGGACGGGGAAATTGTGAACACCTTCTCGAAGCTTATTAACCCCGGACGTCCGATTCCGCCTGAAATTACCAAGCTTACGGGAATTTCGGATGAAATGGTGAAGGATGCACCGAACATTGATGAAATTTTGCCTGAGTTTATAGAATTCTGCGGAAGAAAAAATGACGTAAAAAATATTATTATAGCACATAATGCAAAATTTGATGTGAGCTTTATTAAAGCTGAAATCGAAAGATATAATCAAAGACATGAGGATGATACTCTGAGTTTTGACGATTATCCGATTCTTGATACTGTTGCTTTTTCAAAAGAGATTTTCCCCGAAGAGAAAAAACATAATCTGGATGCTCTTTGTGAAAGACTTGGTGTTTCTTTGGAAAACCACCACAGAGCTCTTGACGATGCAACAGCAACAGCCGAGGCGTTCATAAAAATGCATTTAATAAAGGAAGAAAGAGAAAGGGTTCTTGACGAGGAATGGACTGTTGACAGCAATCCTGAGCTTCTCAAAAATCCTTATAACCATATTATTCTTCTTGCGAAGAACAAAACAGGTCTCAAAAATATGTATACCCTGATTTCAAAGTCAAACCGTGACTATTTCTACAAAAGACCGAGAATTCCAAAGAGTTTGCTTGCCAGATACCGCGACGGGTTGATTATCGGAAGTGCCTGCGAGCAAGGTGAGCTTTATATCGCAATCCGTGACGGAAAAAGTGAAGAAGAAATAAAACAGATTGCGGCTTTCTACGACTATCTTGAAATACAGCCTCTTGGAAACAATGAATTTATGATAAGAAATGGTGATGTTCCGAACAAGGAAACACTTATGGAATTCAACAGACGTATTGTTGAGCTGGGCGAGGAAATGGGAAAGCCTGTTGTTGCTACCTGTGATGTTCACTTTATGGACCCGTCGGACGCACTTTACAGAAAAATTCTTCAGGGTGCTCAAGGATACAGCGATGCGGATATGCAAGCTCCCCTTTATTTCAGAAATACCGAAGAAATGCTGGAGGAATTCAGTTATCTGGGTCGTGAAAAGGCATATGAGGTTGTTGTGAAAAATACCAACCTTATTGCGGATATGATTGAAGATATTGAACCTCTCAAGGGCGGTACATACAACCCATCAATTGAAAACTGTGAGCAGGACCTTGAGAATATGTGTCACGAAAAGGCTTATCGTGAATATGGCGAAAACCTTCCTGCTATCGTAAAGGAAAGAATGGACAGAGAGCTGGGCTGTATTCTGAAATACGGTTATGCGGTTATGTATATGATTGCTCACAAGCTGGTGAAAAAATCAAATGAGGCGGGATATCTTGTTGGCTCCCGTGGTTCTGTTGGTTCGAGCTTTGCCGCTTATCTTTCGGGAATTACGGAAGTAAATGCTCTTGCTCCCCATTATATATGCCGAAAGTGCAAGCACAGCGAGTTTTTCACCAAGGGTGAATATAATATTGGAATAGATATGCCCGACAAAATCTGTCCCGAGTGCGGCGAAAAGCTTCACAAGGACGGCTTCAATATTCCCTTTGAAACATTTCTCGGTTTCAAGGGCGACAAGGTTCCTGATATTGACCTTAACTTTTCAGGTGAGTATCAGGCAACAGCTCACAAATATGTCGGTGAGCTGTTTGGAGATGCTTTTGTGTTCAAAGCAGGCACAATCGGTACAATTGCGGACAAGACGGCAATAGGATTTTATGCCAAAAAGTATTATGAAAAGAAGGGAGTCAAACCATCTCAGGCAGAGCTGAAAAGAGTTTCGAAGGGACTCGTTGACATAAAGAATACCACAGGTCAGCATCCGGGCGGTATTATTGTATGTCCAAAGACAATGGACATTCACGAGTTTTGCCCTGTTCAGCATCCTGCTGAAAAGAAGGATTCGGGGATTATAACTACGCACTTTGACTTCCATTCTATACACGACAACCTTTTGAAGCTTGATATTCTGGGTCATGATGACCCGTCAACAATAAGAATGCTTGAAAACCTTACGGGGCTTGATGCTACAAAGATTCCACTTGATGACCCTGATACTATGAAAATTTTCTCAAGCACAGAGACAATTGGAGTTACTCCCGAGCAGATAAAGAGCAAGGTTGGAACCTTCGGGATTCCCGAGTTCGGAACATCCTTCACAAGACAGATGCTTCTTGATACACTTCCAACAACCTTTTATGAGCTGGTTCTCATTGCAGGACTTTCTCACGGTACGGACGTTTGGCTGGGTAATGCCCAGGAGCTTATAAAAGCCGGAACAGCAACTCTTTCGGAGGTTATCGGTGTTCGTGATGATATTATGACATATCTTATGAACAAGGGTGTCGAGCCGGGGCTTGCCTTCAAGATTATGGAGTTTGTCAGAAAGGGTCGTGCCGCAAAGGAAGGTATGCCCGAGGAATATGAAATTCCTATGCGTGAGAACAATGTTCCCGACTGGTACATTGAATCCTGTAAGAAAATCAAGTATATGTTCCCGAAAGCTCACGCTGCGGCTTATGTTATGATGGCGTTCAGAGTTGCATATTTCAAGGTTCATCATCCCTTGGAATTTTATATTGCATACTATACTGTCCGTGCGGACTTGTTTGACGGAAAGATTATGGCTCAGGGTGATGAGCATTTGGTTGCAGAAATGAAAAATCTTGAAATGCGTCAGAATGAATGGTCGGCAACAGAAAAGAGTGTTTATACAATCTGTGAAATTGTTCACGAAATGTATCAAAGAGGTTTTGAGTTTATGCCCGTTGACCTTTATGAATCGGATGCCTTCAAGTTCCAGAGAGTTGACGGAAAAATCCGTCTCCCCATAAACGCCTTTCAGGGTGTGGGTGATGCGGCGGCACAGAATATTGTTGATGCCAGACAAAATGGTGAGTTTGTTTCAATTGAGGATTTGAAGCAAAGAGCAAAGCTCACCAAAACTGTAATAGAAACTCTTTCGGAAAACGGCTGTCTCAAAGGAATGAGTGAAACAAGCCAGCTTACGCTGTTTGACGAATTTTAGATTTTGAACTCCTTTAGTTGCGAGGTGGGTTTTGCGAAGCAAAAGCCGGAGGGAGTAAAATATAAAACGAAAGGAAAATAATTATGACAATAGCAGAAAAAATTGCTCAGGAACTGGAGCTAAAGCAGTGGCAGGTTGACAACACCATTGCACTTCTTGATGAGGGAAATACGATACCCTTCATTTCACGTTACCGAAAGGAGGTAACAGGTGAACTGAATGACGAAATACTCCGTACATTTTCAGATCGCCTCACTTATCTTCGGAATATGGAGGAAAGAAAAGCGGACATAAAACGCATAATTGAAGAACAGGGAAAGCTTACGGAAGAGCTTGCGGCAGAAATTGACAAGGCGGAAAAGCTTTCGGAGCTTGAGGATATTTATCGTCCTTATCGTCCCAAGCGCAGAACCCGTGCAACTGTTGCAAAGGAAAAAGGTCTTGAACCTCTGGCTACAATCATTTATCTCCAGAATACAAAGGCGGAATCTGTTGAAGCACTTGCATCCGAATACATTAATCCCGAAAAGGGCGTTGAAACAGTGGAGGATGCACTTCAGGGAGCAATGGATATTATTGCTGAAATTGTTTCGGATAATGCAGAACACAGAAAGGAAATCCGCGAGATAACAACAAAGACGGGTATTCTTCAGTCAAAGGCGGCAACGGAAGAATCCTCGGTTTATGAAACTTACTACGATTTTGCAGAGCCGGTAACAAAAGCTGTTCCCCACCGTGTTCTTGCTATTGACCGTGGCGAAAATGAAAAGTTTTTGTCGGTTTCTGTTTCCTGTGATGAAGAAAAAATTCTCAAATACCTGAAGGATTCCGAAATTTCGGATAGCAGCTCTATTACTGCATACCTTGTGGAAGCGGCAACAGAGGATGCATACACACGTCTTATTCAGCCCAGTATTGAAAGGGAAATAAGAAATGAGCTGACAGATGCGGCTCAGGAACAGGCAATGCAAGTCTTCAAGGTAAATCTCAAAAACCTTCTTATGCAAGCACCTATCCGTGGACAGGTGGTGCTGGGACTTGACCCCGGCTACCGTACGGGCTGCAAGGTTGGTGTTGTTGATGAAACGGGAAAGGTTCTTGACACGGGTGTAATTTATATAACTCACTCCGAAGGTCAGAAGGAATCAGCAAAGGCTTTGATTAAGGGACTTATAAAGAAGCATAATATAACTCTCATCTCAATCGGAAACGGAACAGCTTCAAAGGAAACAGAAATCTTTGCGGCAAACTTGATAAAAGAAATTCCAGAGTGTAAGGTGAAGTATATTATGACAAACGAGGCTGGTGCATCGGTTTATTCTGCATCAAAGCTTGCAACCGAGGAATTTCCTGACTTTGACGTAACACAACGTAGTGCAATCTCTATTGCAAGACGTGTTCAGGACCCTCTTGCGGAGCTTGTGAAGATTGAACCAAAGGCAATTGGTGTGGGTCAATACCAGCACGATATGAACCAGAAGCGTCTGGGAGAGGTTCTGGGCGGTGTTGTTGAAGATTGTGTGAACTCGGTTGGTGTTGATTTGAATACAGCATCTGCTCCCCTGCTTCAATATATTTCAGGTATAAATTCTACAATTGCTTCCAATATTGTAAAATATAGGGAAGAAGAAGGAAGATTTACAAGCAGAGCACAGCTCAAAAAGGTTGGAAAGCTTGGAACGAAAGCCTTTGAACAGTGTGCCGGATTTTTGAGAATTTCGGGCGGAAAGAATGTACTTGACAATACTGCGGTGCATCCTGAAAGCTACAGTGCGGCAGAAAAGCTTATTGAATACCTGGGTTATACAATGAAGGATGTGGAAGAAGGAAATCTTTCTGACATAAAGACACGTATGAAGGACAAGGACTTGACGGCTCTTGCAAACGAGCTTGGAATAGGCGTTCCCACACTTCGGGATATTGTTGACGAAATAACAAAACCGGGACGTGACCCCAGAGATTCTGTTGAGCAGCCACTTCTCCGGGAAGATGTTATGAGTATGGAAGACCTGAAGCCTGATATGATTTTGACGGGAACTGTGAGAAATGTTATTGACTTTGGAGCGTTTGTAGATATAGGTGTTCATCAGGACGGATTGGTTCATATTTCACAGCTCAGCGACAAGTTTGTGAAGCATCCTATGGACGTTGTATCAATTGGTGATATTGTGAAGGTAAAGGTTCTTGAGGTTAATCTTGAGAAAAAGAGAATTTCTCTCACAATGAGAGGTATTGATTGACAGAAATAAAGGCAGGAACGGTTTTGAACCGTTCCTTGTATCTTTCAGAAAAGCGGTGATATTTTGACTTCATTTTATAAAAGCTTTTTTATACTGCTTGTTCCAATGGCATTGAAGGAGCTTATTGCGGCATTCATAAATCTTCTTGATACGGTAATGCTCGGTCCTCTCGGAACTGATATTATTGCAGCCGTAGGAATTGCAAATCAGTGGTATTTTCTTTTTACGGTTGTTGTTTTTGGAATGTGCGGCGGTGCGGGAGTGTTTGCATCTCAATACTGGGGAGCCGGTGACATAAAAAATATGCGTAAGGTTCTTGGAATTAATCTTATGCTTGTGGCGGGCTTGTCCGCTTTGTTTATTTTAATTTCTGTCTTTGCTCCGCAGCTTATTATGGCTGTGTTCAGCGAAGAAAAGGCGGTTATCGGTTACGGCGTAAAGTATTTGAGGATAGTATGCTTTTCATACGTTCTTTCGGGAATTACCGCTGCATATGATATGAGCCTTTGCTGCAGCGAAAAAGCAAATATTTCTTTTGCGGCAAGATTTATTGGCTTGATTGTCAATTTGGCTGCAAACTGGATTTTGATTTACGGAAAGCTCGGTGCTCCCATTCTGGGAATTGAAGGTGCGGCAATTGCAACGGTTATTGCAAGAGGAACAGAGCTTCTTGTTATTCTTGGAGCTGTGTATGGGAAAAAGCTAATTCAGGCGGCAGCTTTTTCAGAAATGTTTACATTTGAAAAGGGAATGCTGAAAAAGTATTTCAAGGCGGCTCTTCCCGTAACTCTCAACGAAAGTGCCTGGGCACTCGGAACAATAACTTATTCCTGGGTTTTTTCTCAGGTGAGTACAGAAGCGCTCGTGGTTATAACTATTGTGCAGAACATTGAAAGACTTCTTCTGGTGTTCTTTCATGGCGGCGGTAATGCAGCAGGAATACTTGTGGGAAAGCTTGTTGGTTCAGGAGACTTTGACAATGCATACAAGGTTTCCAAAAGGCTTTGTATTCTTAACACTGTATTTTCCATTGCGGTTGCAGGGGTGTTTATTGTAATCAGACCTCTGGTTCTCATCCCTTACAACGTAGAACCTGAAATTCTCGAAAAGACACTCAACATTCTTTTCCTGACAGCTCTGATAATGACCGTGAAAGCTCTTACGTTCTTCTTTATTGTAGGTGTGTTTCGAAACGGAGGAGACACAAATTTTGCGGCGTTGATTGATATTTCTTCAATGTGGATTATTGGTGTTCCCTGTGTTCTTTTGGCAGGACTTGTTTTTGAGCTTCCTCTTGAATGGATTTATGTAATGATGATGAGTGAAGAAGTAGCAAAGCTTGCTCTTTCAATATGGCGGTTCAAATCAAAAAAATGGATAAAAAATCTTGTGAAAACATAAATGTTTCACGTGAAACATTTTTAAAATTTTCTAAATTTTTTTAAAATAGATATTGTAATTAATGTCGAAAAGTGGTAGAATGATTATACATAAAAAAAGAGGAGGATGAAGATGGGAAAGGTTATTGCAGTTGCAAACCAAAAAGGCGGTGTCGGAAAAACTACAACTGCCGTTAATCTTAGTGCCTGCCTCGGAAAGCTTGGAAAGAAAACTCTTCTTATAGATATTGACCCTCAGGGAAACAGCACAAGCGGTCTTGGTGTTGACCCACGCAGTGTGGAAACCTCTGTATATGATTGCATAATAAATGAAACTCCGATGAGTGAGGTTTTGATTGATACGGGCTTTGACAATCTGTGGATTTGTCCTTCGAATATAAATCTCGCAGGTGCTGAGCTTGAGCTTGTTATGAAGGAGAACCGTGAATATGTTCTGAAAAATTCAATCCGTGAAATAAAGGATAATTTTGACTTTATATTTATTGATTGTCCGCCGTCACTGGGACTTATTACTCTCAATTCCTTTTCAGCAGCGGAATCGGTTCTTGTACCTATTCAATGTGAATATTATGCTCTTGAAGGTTTGAGTCAGCTCACCAATACTATAAAAATGGTGAAAAAGGCACTCAATCCGGAGCTTACCTTGGAGGGTGTTCTGCTTACAATGTTTGATGCCAGAACAAATCTTTCTATTCAGGTTGTTGACGAAGTGAAAAAGTTCTTCCGTGAAAAGGTTTATGCAACGGTTATTCCGAGAAACGTAAGACTTTCGGAAGCACCGAGCTTTGGACAACCGATTATTGAATATGACAAGCATTCAAAGGGTGCAGAATGTTATACCGAGCTTGCCTCTGAGGTAATAGAAAAAAACAATTAAATTCCGTAATGTGAGAAAGGAAGTGAAAATATGACAGAAAAAAAGAAGCCCGCAAAAAAGGCAATGGGTCGCGGCTTGAATGCATTTTTTGATGATATTCAGGAAAATATAATTTCGGATGAAAAGCATCAAAAAGCTGAAAAAAACGAAAACAGTGGTACTCTTTTCCTGAAAATCAGGGACATTGAACCCAATCCTGATCAGCCCAGAAAGCACTTCGAAAAAGAAAAGCTTGAGGCTTTGGCGGAGTCCATAAAGGAGCACGGTCTCATTCAACCCATTGTTGTAAAGCCCAGAAAAGACGGGATGTATACAATTATTGCCGGTGAAAGAAGATGGCGTGCTGCCAAGCTTGCGGGGCTGAGCGAGGTTCCGTGTGTTGAAGGTGAGTATACCGAAAAACAGATTATGGAGCTTGCCCTTGTGGAAAATCTCCAGCGTGAGGATTTGAACCCTATCGAAGAAGCAGAGGGTTATCGAAAGCTTATGGACACCTTTGGTATGACTCAGGAGGATGTTTCACAAAGAGTTGGAAAAAGCCGTAGTGCTGTTGCCAATGCTCTTCGTCTCAATGGACTTTCAGAAAAACTCAAAGCTATGGTGATTTATGGTGAGCTTTCTCAGGGTCACGCACGTGCCCTTCTTTCTATTGAAAAGGAAGGGGACAGACTTGAGATTGCTGAAAAAATCGTTGAAGAAGGTTTGAACGTACGTCAGGTTGAAAAGCTTGTTGCGAATTTCGGCTCACAGAAGAAAATTGCAACACCTCCGACTGTGGACAAAAATGTTGAAAAATATTTCAAGGACCTTGAGCTTGAAATTTCCGGAAGACTTGGTTCGAAAGTAACTATCAAAAACGGAAAAAATAAAGGCAAAATCGAAATCGAATATTTCAGCAACGAAGAGCTTGAAGGAATATTGGAAAAGATTAAAAAATAACAAAAATGTAAAAAAATGTCATAAAACCCACCTTTAAAATATAACCTAAAACCCAAAAAACCAAAAGTGGCAATGAAGTTATATTAAAACAGGATAAAATGCCTTTAAGGGGCAAAAAATTAGCATCAGGGCGAAATGACCGAAAGGAGAAATTATGGATAGCGGAAAAAAGACATTTCTTTATGTAATGATTGCAATTCTTGCGGTGGTTGTAATTTTTCTTATAGGAAACAATTCACTCAGCAAAAGGAATGAGGAAGAACAGGCAGAAAAAATTGAAAATGTCAACAAAGCAGATTTTGATGTGATGGAACAAAAAATTATTTCACTTCAAAAAGAAAATGATACTCTGAAGCAGCAGCTTGAGGACATACAGTATCTTGAATCAAAGGTTACCAACGCAACACAGGCAATCAGTTCAATGAAGGATGTGCATAATATGTACAAAGAAGGTCGTCAGGAAGAAGCGTTGGAAAAATTCAAGATGATAAGTACGGCAGGCTTTGACGATATGGCTTTGGATTATTACAAATTGCTCAGAGATTATATTACAAAATAAATTTGTCAAAAAGCCCTTGGGGCGGAATGGAGAAAAATATGATAGACATAAAAATTTTGAGAAACGAACCTGAGAAGCTTATTGAGGCTCTCAAGCGTAGAAAAGAAACAAGAATTGATGTTGACCACCTTCTTGACCTTGACAAACAGCGTAGAGAGCTTGTTTTCAATGTTGAGCAGATGAAAAACAAGCAGAATACGATTTCGAAGCAGATTCCTCAGTTCAAAAAAGAGGGAAAGGATACTGCTCCTATTTTTGCTGAAATGAAAACTCTTTCCGATGACATCAAAAAAATTGATGAACAGGTGAGAACTATTGATGAAGAAATAGAAAAGATTATGTACACAATCCCCAATATTGCGAACCCCACAGTTCCTGAAGGCGATACAGATGAAGACAATATTGAGGTAAGACGCTTTATGGAACCCACTAAGTTTGATTTTGAGCCAAAAGCTCACTGGGATTTGGGTGAAGAGCTTGGAATTCTCGACCCTGCAACTGCTGCGAAGATTACGGGCGCAAGATTTACCGTGTACAGCGGCGCAGGTGCACAGCTTGAAAGAGCGGTAATCAACTTCTATCTTGACACACACACAAACCAGAATGGTTACAAGGAAATTTTCCCGCCCTTTATGGTTCACAGAAACAGTATGGTTGGAACAGGTCAGCTTCCGAAGTTTGAAGAGGATGCGTTCAAGGTTGCAAACACAGATTACTTCCTTGTTCCTACAGCTGAAGTTCCCGTAACAAATATGCATAGAGATGAAATTCTTGACGGAAGCAAGCTTCCCATCAAGTATTGTGCATACACAGCTTGTTTCAGAGCAGAGGCAGGAAGTGCCGGCAGAGACACAAGAGGTCTTATTCGTCAGCACCAGTTCAACAAGGTTGAGCTTGTGAAGTTTGCAAATCCTGAAAATTCATATGAAGAGCTTGAAAGTCTCGTTAATGATGCAGAGTCTGTACTCAAGCTGTTGAAGCTTCCTTACCGTGTAGTGAAAATTTGTATCGGCGACCTTGGTTTCACAGCAGCTATGAAATATGATATTGAAGTCTGGATGCCCAGCTACAACAGATTTGTTGAAATCTCTTCATGCAGTAACTTTGAAGACTTCCAGGCAAGACGTGCGAACATCAAGTTTAAGAACAATGTGAAGGACAAGGCTCAGCTTGTTCACACACTCAACGGTTCCGGTGTTGCAATTGGAAGAACAGTTGCGGCAATCCTTGAAAATTATCAGAACGAAGATGGAAGCATAACAGTTCCTGAAGTTCTCCGTCCTTATATGGGCGGAAAGGAAGTTATCCTTCCTGAAAAATAAAAACTGAAAAGCAAACAGTGACTGTAGAAAATGAAAAAAGCGGTTCCGCGTGGAAACCGAACCCTACTAATTGTATCACAAAAAACGAGTGCACAATATATGTAGGGGACGGGTTCCATCCCGTCCCGAAAATTTCATTTTGCTGCAGCCACTGTATTTTTGACCAAAACTGAACATTGATGAAACGAAAATACAATTACTTTACAATATCCGCAAATTCTGCACCGGTTACTCTAGCCAAATCAAGGGGAGACATTTTCAGTTGAGTACCGAGCCTTCCGCCGCTGAACATAATCATATCAAAATTCTTTGAACTTTGATGAATTATTGTCCTGAAGGCTTTTTTCATTCCTATGGGGCTGCAGCCACCACGGACATAACCGGTTGTGCTGAGCAAATCCTTTACGGGGAGCATTTCTACAGACTTTTCGCCCACAGTTTTTGCGGCTTTTTTGAGGTCAAGCTCGTCGGAAACCGGTACAACAAATACAAAGAAGTCTCCGGGCTTTCCTTTTGTCACCAAGGTTTTGAAGGTCTGTTCAAAAGGCATACCAAGTTTTTCTGCTATTGCTGTGCCTTCCATAAAACCGTCACTTTCATAATTAATTGCCTCAAAGCTGATTTTCTCACGTTCAACAATTCTTACTGCATTTGTTTTTATGTTCTTTTCTTTTGCCATTTTGTCCGCCTCTTTTCCTGATTTTATTGTATCACTTTTTGCATAATAATTCAAGATTGAAAAATTTTTAACAAATTTAGAAAATAATCTTGAAATTTGACAGAAAGCGTGTTATAGTTAATGTGGGTAAAATTTGAATTCATTTGAAGGGAGGCGTCTGTTATGTCCAATACTTTTGTATGCCTTATGGGTATGGGAACTGTGTTTATCGGGCTTGTATGTATTGTAATTATCTGCAAAATAATGGGTTTGATTCTCAGAGGCTCTGCCAAAAAGGAAACAAAAAATGAAACTGTGGCTCCTGTGGCTGCATCTGCACCTGCGACGGCTTTGCCTATTCAGGATAAGCAGGCTATTATTGCCGGCACCTGTGCAGTTATTGCAGAAGAGCTCGGAACAGATGTAAGCAATATCAGAGTTTTGTCCTTTAAGAGGGTTTAAGCTCAAATCAAGAAGCTGAAAAATCAGCAGGAATTCAATTAATATAAAACGGAGGTTTTTAGAAAATGAAAAAGTACAAGGTTAATGTAAACGGAACAGCATATGAAATTGAAATTGAGCTTATGAGCGAAGCTGAAGCAGCTGCTTCAAAGTCAGCAGCACCGGCACCCGCTGCAGCTCCCGCACAGGCTCCGGCTCCGGCTCCCGCAGCAGCTCCCGGCGCAGGGGAAGCAGTGAACAGCCCAATGCCCGGCACAATCCTTTCTGTAAATGTGAAGGCAGGGGATGCAGTAAAGAAGGGTCAGGTTCTTATGATTCTTGAAGCTATGAAAATGGAAAATGAAATTATGGCAGGTTGTGACGGTACAGTTACTGCTGTTATGGTAAACGCAGGTCAGGCTGTTGAAGCAGGTGCTGCTCTCTGCACAATTCAGTAAAAAAGAAAGGCAGTTGACACAAATTATGAAAAAGAGAATTTTTACTGCCCTTTTGGCGGTACTTATGCTGGCACTCATGGTAGTTCCCTGCTTTGCAACATCACAGCAGCCCGCAGAGACCGAAGAAGCACAGGAGCTTACGCCCGAACAGAAGGCTGCTCTTGAAGAAGCTCTCAAGGCTCAGGCAGCTCAGCAGCAGGCAGCTCTCAAGCCCGGCGATATTGTTTTTACGGCAAAAAATGCCGAATATGACGAAGCGGCAAAAGTAATTTCCTTTACTCTTGCAAATACTTCAAAGCAGGAAGCATACATCTCAACAGTTGAGTTTGTTCCTGACAAAGAAAAAATCAACATTCAGTATGGTGGTCTTCAGTACGGCTCACTTCTTGCAGCCGGAGCTGAAACGGAATTCAAAATCAATGCCGAAATCCCCGGTTACGATGCGGAAAACATTCCTACCTTCGGACTGAATATTACTTATATTCCCAGAATGACAGAGGTTGACCTTACGGTTGAACAGGAGCAGTATATGGCAAAAATCGAAAATATTTTTGCCCCTGTTGCAACTCCCGCAGAAGCTGTTATGAACTTCCTTGACCAGACAGGCTTTATGGCACTTGCGAGAAACTGGAAGATGATAGTTATGCTTCTTATTTCATTTGTTCTTATGTACCTTGCAATTGTCAAGAAGTTTGAGCCGTTGCTCCTTCTTCCCATTGCCTTCGGTATGATGCTCACAAACCTTCCCGGAGCAGATATGTTCCACGAAGAGCTGTTTGCAGACGGTCACGTTCATTGGGAGCTTTTCAACGCTTCAAATGCAATTACTCCCGGTCTCATTGATATTCTTTACCTTGGTGTAAAGCTGGGTATCTATCCCTGCCTTATCTTCCTCGGCGTTGGTGCAATGACAGACTTTGGTCCCCTGATTGCGAACCCCAAGAGCCTTCTTCTTGGTGCTGCTGCACAGCTTGGTATCTTTATGACATACGTTGCGGCATCAAGCTTATTCGGATTTAATCCTGCAGAATCAGGCTCAATCGGTATTATTGGCGGTGCTGATGGTCCTACTGCAATCTTCGTAACATCGAAGCTTGCTCCTCACCTTCTCGGTCCTATCGCTGTTGCGGCTTATTCATATATGGCTCTGGTTCCCGTAATCCAGCCGCCCATTATGAAGCTTCTCACAACAAAGAAGGAAAGACAGATTGTTATGAAGCCCCTCCGTGAGGTTTCAAAGACCGAAAAGATTGTATTCCCTATTGCAATTACAGTGTTTGTAACTCTTCTTGTTCCCTCAGCAGGTCCTTTGGTTGGATGCCTGATGCTGGGTAACCTTGCACGTGAATGCGGCGTTGTTGACAGAATTTCAAAGACTGCACAGAACGAGCTTATGAATATCGTAACAATATTCCTCGGTATTTCCGTTGGTGCAACGGCAACTGCCGGAACCTTCCTCCAAATCAGAACACTTGCAATTATCGCTATGGGTGTTGTTGCTTTTGGATGTGGTACTGCAGGCGGCGTTCTTCTTGCAAAGCTTATGAACCTGTTCCTCAAGAAAAACAAAATCAACCCCCTCATCGGTTCAGCAGGTGTTTCTGCCGTTCCTATGGCGGCAAGAGTTTCGCAGGTTGTTGGTCAGAAGGAAAATCCCCAGAACTTCCTGCTTATGCACGCAATGGGTCCCAATGTTGCAGGCGTAATCGGCTCTGCAATTGCTGCCGGCGTACTTATTGCTCTGTTTGGATAATTCCCCTTCCCCTTGCGGGGAGATGTGAAACCGATACATTAAATGAAAGGAAATCAGACTTATGTCAAAAGTATATATTACAGATACAATTCTTCGTGACGCACATCAGTCACAGGCTGCAACCAGAATGAGAATTGAAGATATGATACCTGCTCTTGAAACACTCGACAAGATAGGTTATTGGTCACTGGAATGCTGGGGCGGCGCAACTTTTGATGCTTGTATGAGATTTCTCAACGAAGACCCCTGGGAAAGACTCAGAACCCTCAAGAAGCATCTTCCGAACACAAAGCTCCAGATGCTTTTCCGTGGTCAGAACATTCTTGGTTACAAGCATTATGCAGATGACGTTGTTGAAGCCTTCTGCAAAAAATCTATTGAAAATGGTATTGACGTAGTGAGAGTTTTTGATGCTCTCAACGACCCCAGAAATCTTGAAGCGGCTATCAAGTACGTGAAGCATTACGGCGGACATCTTGAAGCGGCTATCAGCTATACACAGAGCCCTGTTCACAACGAGGACTACTTTGTTGATTTGGCTTGCCGTCTTGAAGAAAAAGGTGCAGATTCAATCTGTATCAAGGATATGGCAAACCTTCTTCTTCCTTATGATGCGTACAGTCTCGTAAAGAAGCTCAAGGCAAAGGTTGGTGTTCCCATCCATCTTCATACACACAACACAGCCGGAACAGGCGATATGACAAACCTTATGGCAATTCAGGCGGGTGTTGATATTGTTGACTGTGCTCTTTCTCCTATGGCAAACGGTACAGCAAATCCCTCAACAGAAAGTCTTGTTGCGACTCTCAAGGGCACTGAATATGATACAGGACTTGATATGGGACTTCTCAGCGATGCAGCTGCTCATTTCAGAAAGGTTGCAACAAAGATGAAAGAAGAAGGAACTCTTGACCCCAAGGTTCTCAATGTTGACGGAAACACTCTTCTTTATCAGGTTCCCGGCGGTATGCTTTCAAACCTGATTTCACAGCTCAAGCAGGCAAATGCCGAGGATAAATATTATGAAGTGCTTGCAGAGGTTCCCAGAGTTCGTGAGGACTTCGGTTATCCTCCACTTGTTACTCCCACAAGCCAGATTGTTGGAACTCAGGCAGTTTTGAATGTTCTTATGGGAAGATACAAGATGATTTCAAAGGAATCAAAAGGACTTCTCCGTGGTGAGTACGGAAAGCTTCCCGGCAAGGTGAATGAAGAAGTACGCAAGATGGCTATTGGCGACGATAAGGTTATTGATGTACGTCCGGCGGACCTTCTTGAACCTGAACTTGAAAAGTACACAGAGGAAACAAAGGGCATTGCAAAGTGTGAGGAAGATGTTCTCAGCTATGCACTTTTCCCACAGGTTGCTCAGAAGTTCTTCGAGGCACGTGACAAAGCTCCGGCTGTGGATGAAAACGGCGTAAGAACACTTTACGTTGAAGATTTGTCCTAAGAATTTGGAATAAAAAATACACAAAGGGGCTGTAGCAAAATGAAAAAAGCGGTTCGGCGTGGAAACCGAACCCTACAAATTGTGTTGCAAAAAAAAAGGTACACAATATATGTAGGGGACGGGTTCCATCCCGTCCCAAAACTTCATTTTGCTACAGCCCCTTGAATTATTTGTCTTGAAAGCTTTATAACAGCTTGCGTTCTTTCAATACGTCTGCGTAATTTCTTAATAAAGTTTTGAATTTTCATAAATTTGAGTGCCGATACTTGACAAAAAATACGTTTTGTGGTATCTTACTAATATAATTAAATACAAATGCGTTGAAGGAGAGTGTCCTCAGGGTAGGCTTTCGAGAGAAGCAGTGGCTGGTGTGAGCTGCAAAAGCCGAGTTTTGGATTGTAGCTCCTGAGCAGAAAGGAAGAAAGCCTGATTCGGGTGAGTAGAACCTTTCCGTGTCTGCTACGTCAGTGCATAGGGTCTGAATCAGGACCTGAAGGGGTATTGCAGTATGCAATGCAATTTGAGTGGTACCGCGGGTAATTTGCTCGTCTCAAAGAAATATCCTTTGAGACGATTTTTTCTTTTCTCAAAGGAATTCTAAGGAGGAAAAATATGAAAAACGAAGAAACAATGACAGGTCTTGACTTCAAAATCAGTGAAGTTGCGGCGAGAATCAGGGAACTCCGCCATATCAGCGGAATTTCAAAAGAAACTATGGCGAAGCTTACGGGCGTTTCCAGTGCGGAATATGCTGCCTGTGAGGCAGGAACTCACGATTTGAGCTTCGCGTTTATTTATCGTTGTGCTCTTGCCTTCAAGGTAGGAGTTACGGATATTATTGAAGGTGTCAGCCCGACGCTGAAATCTCATACCGTAACCAGAAAAGGCGAAGGAAAGAAGATTGAAGAAGCTCACGGAATGACATACTACAACCTTGCTTCTGCCTTCAAGGAAAGAGTGTCGGAGCCTCTTTATGTTGAGTGTGCATATGACCCCGAGGCGGAGCAGAGAGATATTGAGCTTACAACACACACAGGTCAGGAGCTGGATATTGTCCTGAAGGGTGTTCTCAAGGTTCAGATTGGTTCACATACAGAAATTCTCCGCGAGGGTGACACAATCTATTACGATAGCTCAACTCCTCACGGTATGATTGCTGTTGAAGGTCAGGACGCTGTTTTTTATGCAATAGTTCTCAAGGGCACTGAGATTGAGAAGGCTGAAAAGGCTGTTGTGAAATCGAAGTACAAGCCTCATCAGGAATACAAGAGAGTATATCATAACTTTATTGACACCGTTGAAGACGAAAACGGTTCTCTTGTTTCCATAAGCTTCAAAAACGAAGATAAATTCAACTTTGCCTTTGATGTTGTTGATGAAATTGCACGCCGCAAGCCTGAAAAATTGGCAATGCTTTACGTTTCAAAGAATCACGAAGAAAGACGGTTTACCTTCACCGACTTTATGAAGGAGTCCGCAAGATGTGCAAATTACTTTGAATCTCTTGGAATCAAGAGAGGCGACAAGGTTATGCTTGTGCTGAAAAGACATTATCAGTTCTGGATTGCAACTCTCGCTCTCCAGAAAATCGGTGCTGTTTCAATTCCCGCAAGCTTCTTGCTTCAGGAGCACGACTATGAATACCGTTATGAGGCGGCAAGCGTTTCTGCAATTCTTTGTACCGCCGATGACGATATTGCTGACCGTGCAGAAGCCGGTGCGAAGAATGCCACAACTTTGAGAGAAAAGATTCTGGTTGGCGGTTCAAAGCCTGGTTGGCGAAACTTTGACGAGGAATACAAGGCATTTCCGGATGAATACGTGAGAAAGGCTGATTCACCTTGCGGGGATGATGATATGCTTCTCTACTTCACATCAGGAACAACAGGAAACCCCAAAATGGCTCTCCACAGCTTCAAGTATCCTCTTGGTCACTTCCATACCGCAAACTACTGGCATTGTGTTGACCCCGAAGGTCTTCACCTGACAATTTCCGACACAGGCTGGGCAAAGGCGGCTTGGGGAAAGATTTATGGTCAGTGGCTCTGCGAAGCGGCACTATTTGTTTATGACTTCGACAAGTTTGATGCGGCAGATATCCTGCCTATGTTTGAAAAGTACAAGATTACAACCTTCTGTGCACCTCCCACAATGTACAGAATGCTTATGAAAGAAGATATTTCAAAATACGATATGTCCTCGGTTCAGCACGCAACAACAGCAGGTGAGGCCCTGAACCCCGAAGTATTCAAGCAGATTGAAAAGCTCACGGGACTCAAGATTATGGAAGGCTTTGGTCAAACCGAAACTACGTGCCTTATCGGAAACCTTTACGGCAGAGAATACAAGGTGGGTGCAATGGGTAAGCCTGTTCCGCTTTATGATGTGGATATAGTAGATGCTGACGGAAACAGCGTTGGTGTCGGTGAAAATGGTGAAATTGTTATCCGCACGTCAGAACGTGTTCCCTGCGGTCTCTTCAAGGGTTATTACCGTGACGAAGAAAAAACCGCCGAGGCTTGGCACGACGGTCTTTATCATACAGGTGACGTTGCGTACAAGGACGAGGACGGTTTCTACTTCTATGTGAGCCGTATTGATGACGTTATCAAATCATCGGGTTATCGTATTGGACCCTTTGAAATCGAAAGTGTTATTATGGAGCTTCCTTATGTTCTTGAATGTGGTGTGTCGGCAGAACCCGACGATGTTCGCGGTCAGGTGGTAAAGGCGAGTATCGTTCTCACCAAGGACACAACTCCCAGCGAAGAGCTGAAAAAGGAAATTCAGAATTACGTAAAAGAACACACAGCTCCCTACAAGTACCCAAGAATTGTGGTATTCCGTGACGAGCTTCCCAAAACAACAAGCGGAAAGATTATCCGCAATCAGCTGTAAGTAAATCAGCTTTCTACAAACTAAAAGGGATTGTAACAAAATGAAATTTTCAGGACGGGTTTCACGACGAACCGCATCTTTTTCATTTTGTGACAGTCCCTTTTCTGTAATTAGGAAATGAGGTATCTTTGAAACATCATTTATATTGCGAGGGCGAGCTTCCCATTATGCGTTTGAAAACGGTGCTGAAATAGTTCTGGTCTGAAAATCCCAGAGCATTTGAGATTTCCTTGACAGTTTTTCCTTCTCTCAGCATCTGTATCGCAGCTGTAACCTTGAGCTTGTTGAAATAGGTTATGACACCCATGCCTGAGTATTTGGAAAAATTCTTTTTGAGGCTTACTTCTCCCTGATTGCAAAGCCGTGCAATATCCGAAACAGACAGGTTTTTGTCAAGGTTTTCTTCCAAAACTGTTACAACCTTGGCAAAGTTTTGTGCTGAGCGTGTGCGAAGAACTGCATCTGTGGGAAGTTCCTGGTGAATATGGGAGAGAATGAAGCTTTCAAGAGCTTTTACCGCAAGCTGGTATTCGGGATTTCCTTCATTCTTTATTCCCGTGAAAAACATATCATTTCGCATTTCAAAACTATCTCTGAAAAGATTGAGGATTTCAAGGGGCTTTTGTGTATCGGAAAACCGTATAAGCTTTGATGAGTATTTTGGAAAGTTTCTTGCTCCAAAGGAAAAGACAACAACAGAAGGCGTTGTTCCGCCTTCGCTCCAGAGGTTGTGAAATTCCATAGGTTCATGAACAATTGCCTGACCTTCTTCCAAAACGAAAATATCACTTCCGGCGGTTACGCCCAGTCTGCCGCTGAGAACAAAAACAATTTCGTGAAAGCTGTGAAACTCACCTGCAAAGGTGTAATCGCTTTTGAAGCTTTCGTGAAAAGCTGTATACATTGCAGTTATGGAAAAAACATTGTCGGTTTGTGCGCTGGTATACAAAACATTCTCCTCCTTTCCGAAAAACAACGTGAAAAAAAGCAATTTTGGATATAATAACACGGGAAAATAAGATTGTCAACAGTAATCAAAAAAATGTTGCACTATGGGAAAATATGTGTTAAAATGAAAAAAATAGAAGAAAGGCAGAACAAGTCAATGAAAGAAGCTTACAGAACGGTCAAGCGTACTGCAACCGATGAGATTGTTGAAAAACGGTCACGGTTCATTGCTGACGTGAAGCCGGTGGAAACTGAAGAGGAGGCTGTCGCCTTTCTTGAAGAAATAAAGAAAAAATACTGGGATGCAAGACATCATGTTTTTGCTTATATCCTTGAAAAAAACAATATACAAAGATACAGCGATGACGGCGAGCCTGCGGGAACTGCGGGTCTGCCCGTTCTTGATATAATCAAAAAAGAAGGTCTCAGCAATCTTGTTGTTGTGGTAACAAGATATTTTGGCGGAATTCTTCTCGGTACGGGCGGTCTTGTCCATGCTTATTCAAAATCTGCAAAGGTGGGAATTGAGGCTGCAGAACCTGTAACTATGACTCTTTGCTCCGAGCTGACGGTTGAGTGTGATTATTCCTTTCTGGGAAAAATTCAGAGCGAGGCTTGTGCGAAGGGCTATGACATAAGCGGTACAGATTATGCTGAAAACGTAAAGATTTCCATTCTTGTGCCTGTTTCCGAGGTGTCGGCATTTGAAGCTGATATGGTTGACAAAACCAACGGCAGAGTGAGTATCGCCCGGGGCAAAATCGGGTATTACTAATGTACGGAGATTTTTGTTAAAGAAAATACACTTTGGGGATTGATTTTGAGCTGTATTTGTGGTACAATACAAAATTGGATGATTGTGAAGTAGTTTTTTGAAGCAAAAGAAAACAATTTTAGGTGGGTGTAACATGGAGAAGTATGTAATTCTCGGCGGCGCCAGACTGGAAGGCGAGGTCGAAATCAGCGGTGCAAAAAATTCGGCAGTTGCGCTGATTGTAGCGGCTCTTATGGTCGACGGCGTTTGCATTATTGAAAATGTGCCGCTTGTGAGTGATACCTATGTTCTTGTTGATATAATAAATCAGCTCGGCGGTCGTGCTGAGTTTGTGGATAAATCTGTTCTGAAAATTGACGCAAGCTGCCTTGAATGTTGTGAGGCGCCATACGAAATGGTCAGAAAAATCAGAGCATCCTCGTACCTTATGGGAGCTCTTCTCGGAAGATTTCAAAAGGCAAAGGTGGCTATGCCCGGTGGCTGTGATTTCGGCGTGAGACCTATTGACCTTCATTTGAAGGGCTTTGAGGCACTGGGGGCTGATTATTCCGTTGAGGCAGGCGGTATTGTGGACTTGCGTGCAGAGGAGCTGTGCGGTGCAAGTATCTATATGGATACGGTGTCCGTTGGTGCAACCATAAACATTATGTTTGCGGCGGCTATGGCAAAGGGACAAACGATTATTGAAAATGCCGCAAAGGAACCGCACATTGTTGACGTGGCAAACTTCCTCAACAGTATGGGTGCAAACATCAAGGGCGCAGGCACTGATGTCATAAAGATAAAGGGTGTGAAATCTCTCCATGGCGGAACGTATACAGTTATTCCCGACCAGATTGAAGCGGGAACCTTTATGATTGCGGCGGCTGCAACTGACGGAGATGTTTTGATAAAGAACGTTATTCCAAAGCATCTGGATTCTATTTCGGCAAAGCTTCTTGAAATGGGTGTTGTTGTGGAGGAGTTTGATGACAGCATCAGGGTTGCGGGTACAGGCTTTTTGAAAAAGGCAAACGTGAGAACTATGCCTCATCCCGGTTTCCCCACAGACCTTCAGCCTCTTATCCTTACACTTCTTACGGGTGCGAAGGGGACAAGCATTGTTACTGAAAATGTCTGGGATAACCGTTTCAGGTATGTTGAGGAGCTTCGCAGAATGGGTGCGAATGTTTCGGTTGACGGAAGAATTGCTGTGATTGAAGGCGGCGGAAAGCTTATTGGTTCGCCTGTTTCGTCAACAGATTTGAGAGCCGGAGCGGCTCTTGTGGTTGCGGGACTTATGGCTGACGGTGTTACAGAGGTTTTCAACATAAAATACATTGACCGCGGCTATGAAGAGTTTGAGAAAAAGCTCAGAGGTCTGGGTGCACAGATAACCAGACGTGTTGACGGCGAAAAGGGAAAAAGTGCCACAATCGCATAACTGAATTTTGGGGGCTATAGCAAAATGAAATTTTCGGGACGGGATGGGACCCGTCCCCTACATATTATTGTGCACGCTGTTTTTGTGATACAATTTGTAGGGTTCGGTTTCTATGCCGAACCGCTCCTTTTTCATTTTGCTACAGTCCCTTTTTCGTATTGAGGAAAGGAAGAAGCTTGTGTCTGTACTAAAAATCTGCTCAGTAAGGAGCAGTAGCAAAGGAAATGCCACATTAATATATGACGGCGAAGCCGCCATTCTTGCGGATTGCGGTGTGAGCGGAAAAATATTGGATGAAGCTCTATGTGAGGCAGGGATTGAACCGGCTCTCATAAAAGGAATTGTTGTTACCCATGAGCATACGGACCACACAAAAGGCATAGGGGTTGTTTCAAGAAAATACGGGATACCTGTTTTTGCCACATATGGAACATGGACAGCAATGCAAAAGGCTGTGGGGGCTATTGCTTCCGAAAACAAACGGATATTTGATGAAAGTCTTTCTTTTGATATTGGTGGAATAAGGGTTTCGCCATTTTCCATTCCCCACGATGCGGCACAGCCGGTAGGATTTACCTTTGAAAAAGACGGTGAAAAGGTTGCTGTGGCAACGGATATTGGCGTTATGACCAATGAAATTTTTGAGAGAATAAAAGGAAGCCGTGTTGTTCTTCTGGAATCAAATTATGATTTGTTTATGCTTGAAGCAGGCACATACCCTTATGACTTGAAGTGCAGAATCAAAGGGGATTGCGGACATCTTTGCAATGATGATGCGGCTCTTGTGGTAAAGGATTTGGTAAGCAACGGTACAAAAGAGATAATTCTCGGACACTTGAGTCAGGAAAACAATTATCCCGAACTTGCATTTGAGACAACAAAGCTTTGTCTTTTGAGCCATGGAATAAGGGTCGGTGAAGACGTGGAGCTTTATGTTGCAAAGCGTGACGGTATAGTGATGAGCAAATGAAAAACGTGGGCTGTTGTGAAAAAACGCAACAGCCCACGTTTCCTTATCTGAATATATAGATTTTGCCGCCGGGCTTCAAAAAGTCCTTTTCATTGCCGTTGACCGCAAGGATTGCCTCAGGAGAGGTGCGGTAGCGTTTTGCTATATCCCACAGAGTATCATTGCTCTTTACAAAGTATACTGTCATTGAGGGGAAACATGGAGTTTCGGCGTTTTCGTCGGTGCTTATTGCAGAAATGAGCTGTCTGGTACAAGGATTTGATGCTTTTATGCTCAAAATTACAATATAGCGAAGCTCTATATCCTTTGCCCCTGAAATGGTGTAGCTCAGGTGTTCGGTTTCTGCCTTTACGTCACAGATTGAGCTTTCACAAAGCCCATGAATTTCAAAGGTGTGAGTGAAGGGCAGTATATGGCTGAAGCCTGAAAGGGGAGCTTCACGCTCCTGGCTCATATAAAGGATATTGCAGGTTATGTAGCCTGAAACAGTTACGGCATTTTTTTCTGCCGAAATGCTTTCTACTGTCGGAACCCCCGTACAATCGCAAATCTGATAGATTTCAGGCAGATAATCGGGGACGGCAATGTTCTCCTTTCCTGTGAGCTGTGTTTGAGCTGTACCAAGAAGCAACTCGGTGCTGCAATCGGATTTTTCGATTACAAGCTCTTTTTTCAGCCCATAGGCGTCGCAGATAACATCACATTCCATAGTTCCTGATGCACGTATGCAGACGGAAAGTGTTATTTCAGCACTCAAAATCCGCTTATCTCCGTCGCTGTCACAGATGATTTCGGTAATAATATTTTTTATGCCGTAGTCTGCTTCACCTGTCATATTTTCGGATAAACCGTCAATTTCAAGAATTTCCGTGAAGGGTATGCTGTGCTCCATACATTGCAGAGTGCTTTCCTCGTCATCGCTGCAAAATAGAGTTACGGTTTTCAGCTCGCCTTTGACGATTGCCTTGTTGTCAAGAAGCCGCAGCTCCTTTGGGACGGGCTTGACGGAAAACCTGAGTATTTCGCCCATAGCAGGCTTTCCTGATGGAACTTCAAGGTGTTCGTGGATTGTTATGTCACGGTCGGCATCACAGCCTGAGTGACAAAGATGCATATGCTCGGTGTTTACCTGAACGGGTTCGTCACTTTCAACGGCTGTGGCAAGCTCTGTATCTATGCTGTCCGTGACCTTTATGTTTAATCCGGTTTTTGTGCATACACTTAGCTTGCGGCTGTTCACAAGTGAACATTCAGGTATTTCACATTCGGCTTCTGCCACAAGGTTCATTCCCGGCTTTGACCCCGGAGTGTCCACAACCTGACTGAAATCCTGAGTACAGCTTATTGCCTTTACGCTTCCGAGAACGTTGCCGTCGGGAATATAAAGGATGTCCAGACGGATTATTCCCTGAATGTGAACCTTGTCGGTCTGGACGGATTTGTGGGTTATTGCGGCTGTGCCTGATACATTCAGTACCTTCAGAACATCCGGCTTTACATCGGGAACGATTATGTCGTATTCTGCATCTGTCCGGCAGTAACGGGAGCATATTACTTCGGAAAGTCTTACGTGCTCCTTTTTCAGCTTTATTGACATTTTGTTTTCTACCTCGCTTTTTGAAAAGTAATTTTTATATTATTATAATCTTATGAACGTTTTCCCCCCAATATTCCAAGTCCTTTCAAAGTGGAAGGTCGCCAAGGTCAAAATATTCCGATACGAGAAGATACAAAAGGGCAAGCACAAGAAGAGGATTGTCCCCCTCGTTATCCTCCAGGAAAAGGAAAATAAGGGCAATTAAGAGCAAATCCTCGGCTGTGAGGAAGCCCAGTATTTTCTTTGTTTCAGGGTTGTAAAGCCCGTGAGGCAAAAATCCATGAAGGATTTTTGTCAGGTTTGGAGAATTATCTGAATGAGAGTGGTTGGTGGGCGTATGTGGTGGATTACATACATTTTTTTCGGCGGATTGGTGTTTGGTTTCCGAATTTGATAGATTTTGCCGAATCTGTCCGTGACGTTCGGGTATTTGACCAACCGGTTTTTTTGCAGTATTATGCGATGTTTCCGGATGGTGCTTGCTCAAATTCGGGTGGTTGTTTTGGTGCGGAAAGGGTCGGGAATTTTGCGGATTTGGTGCTCCTTGTGTAAAAGCTTGTTGATTTGGGGTTGGGTTATAACGCTTGTATATTTCAGACACCTCCCCCGTCGTTTTGTTTCAGCATTTTGAATACTGATGCCATTTTTACCAGTGTTGCCGCCTTGTCAAGCTTTTGCTGACGGCTTTCCTTCAAAAAGGGTTTCAGGGATTGGAGGAACGTCAGCTTTGAATTGTTTTGACTGTTGTTCATTGCCTGCATAACGTTCATAATCTGTGAAACGGTGTTCATATCCGCCCCTGAAAATCCTCCGGCAAGTCCCTGAAAAGGAGAAGCGGGACTTTCCTGCTCTGCGGTCGGGGAGGAGTCGGCGTTGTCGGATGAGGAAAACTGCTGTATTATGCTCTGGAGCATATTTTGTCCGTCATTCCCTGAAAGCATTTCTTGAAGCTGTTCAAGTGCCTTGGACAAATCGGGAGTGTCTTCCATTTTGCCAATCCTCCTTTCTGCGGAATTTGATTAAAGATAATTCTTTACTTGTTTTTCACAATTGATGTCAGCTTTGACATAAGCTCGGGATTCTGAGATAGTTGTTTTGCAAGAGTGGGATTGCTTTGGAGCTCCTTGAGCAGAGCGTTTGCATCAAGGCTTTTCAGCTGTTGATTCAGTTCTCCCTTGCTCATAGCTTTGATTGCAGCTTCCGCCTGGCGCAGTTGCTCCGGACTAAGGCTTCCGCTTAGCTGTTTCAAGCCTTGTGCAAGCATCTGGGGGGACATTTTTGAAATAGCCTCCTGAAAATTCATAAATTAAAAATCTCCTTTCGGGGTTGGTTTGGTCGGTTTATACCTAACATTATTATATGTTGCAAAAATAAAATAGTGACAGTTTTGGAAAATTTTTACTTATAGAAGGGTTGTGTTTTTTTGAAAGCAATAATTTTCAGTGATTCTCATCGTTCCTTCAGTCCTATGATGAAGGCGATGGAAATTGAAAAGGATATAGATTTGATTATTCATGCAGGAGATGTTCTCGGTGATGTTGAAGACTTGAAGATAATGTATCCGAAAATTCCCATAGCCTATGTGAGGGGTAATAATGATTATTGGGATCATACGGCGGCAGATGAACGTGTTTTTGAGTTCGGCGGCGTAAGAATTTTTCTGACTCACGGACATCTGTACGGAGTGAAGGGGTCCCTTGCGAAGCTGTACAAAAAGGGATTGGACACGAAGGCACAAATTTGCATATTTGGGCATACTCATGCCGCACATTGTGAAAAAATCGGAGAGGTAACGCTTTTTAATCCCGGAAGTGCATGGAGACATTACGGAATTCTGGAAACAGACGGTGAAAAATTCAGTCTTGAAATAAGAGATATTTAGAACAAAAAAATTTTTTTAAAAATTTTTTAAAAAAAGTGTTGACAAGCAGAGAAATTTGTGGTATCCTAATCTAGCTGGTCGTGAGAATGACTACGCAAATTTGGTAAGCTGGTGTAGCTCAATTGGCAGAGCAGCTGATTTGTAATCAGCAGGTTGCGGGTTCGAGTCCCATCACCAGCTCCATTTATTCGGAGGGGTTCCCGAGTGGCCAAAGGGGGCAGACTGTAAATCTGTTGCTTGTAGCTTCGATGGTTCGAATCCATCTCCCTCCACCATGAAAAAAGCGTACTGAAAATTC
>SVKC01000054.1 GCA_015068655.1 Oscillospiraceae bacterium | reverse complement strand
ACGGTGTAAAACTTGCAAATCGCTTTTAAGTTCGTTGGTAACTACGCCTCGGTGGACTTTCACCACAGAGCATTGATATGCCCGTCATACGCAAAAAAAAGAAGCAGACCGAGGTCTGCTTCTTTTCATTCACACATTAAATGTGTTGAATTACCATGTGTATGAGCCGTAGCTTACACTTGCATTAACACCTGCGAAATCGCCGTCAGCAACTCTCTGATTGAATTCAGCTTCCTTTTCAGTAGTCATTGAGTATGTGTTAATATCACTTGTTGTGATTACGTCTTCAGCGTTGAAACCGGTAAATTCAACAGCGGGTGTTTCATAGAACTTTTTCATTATAATTTCCACCTTTCTGGTTAATAAACCGATATAATAATTATTCAGCAGCGTTGGGATCAGCTGTTACGTAGTAAGGAATAGCCTTGAGTGTAACACCTTCAGGAACACCGTACATAACAACACCGTATGCGAATGTACCTTCACCTGATACAGCGTCATCATCTGTAGCAACAAACTTGTTAGCTGTTTCTGTTACTGTGTCTTCACCATCAACTGTAGCCCAAATGAAACCAGCTTCGCTGTAGGGAACATCTGCACCGAGAGTAGCCTTTGCTACTGCAACATTTGAATAGTAGTCGTTAAGGAATCCTTCCTTCTCAAATGTGATTGTGTTGTCACAAGCGATAGCATCGCCCTTCTTTGTTTCAGGAACGAAGGGAGCAGGTTCATCGCCTTCAACTGTGATAGTAACAGTTTCTGTAAATGTCTGTACACCACTTGTTGTTGAAACGTCCAACTTAACAGTAAAATCATAAGAACCAGCAGCTATATCAGAATTTGCAACAAAATCAAAATATCCAACATTGTAAGGACCAGCTAACATATTTTCGTATTCACTAGTGATAACAGTACCGCTTGCTGTATCAGTAAGAAGTAACAAAACTTCATTTTCAGTAGCATTATAAGAAACGTTTGTCCACAATGTTAAAGGCAAATCCATAGCACCATTTTTCTGTGCATTATAAACTCTTCCTGTAAAAGAATCGTTTATATACTTAGGATAATATGACGCTGCAAATGCATTACCGAAATTATAATTTGTGTTGTTTCCTTCGGGAAGACTAAAAGCTGTGTTATCAAATACAATTGATGCTGTAGTACCTTTTGCATCAGCTAAAGAGGTCATTTCAATTGCGATTGATAATACATCGCCACCTTTTACAGTCTCAGCTGAAGGTTTTACATCCATTGTTCCTAATGCAAAAGTTGAAATCATGCTTGACATAGCTACTACTGTTACAATTGTAACTAATGCAAGTATTCTTTTAAAATTTTTCATTATGCATTCTCCTTTTTTAAAATTAATTAGCCGGATAAGTAGAATCGGCGGTTGTACCATATGGTAAACTGTAAGTTGGTGTGCTAAAGTTCTCTATTTTCTTCAATACTTTATCAATTGAAGTTGTAACGTCACCAATTGTAATTGTAGTATCAGCATCCGTGTCACCAACCAGCATGGGGATTATATTCTGTTCAGCATCCTTAAATCTGGTCACCTTTTTAAGAACAAAATCAATTTCCGTTGTAACATCACCAATTGTAATTTCACCATCGCCATCAACATCACCAACAGTATAAACTGTGGGTTCTTCGACAACTTCTTCAGCATATGTCATAGGGATAGCAATAAGGTCTGCGCCACTGTTTGAAGAAATGTAAAGAGTGAGAGTATCATTTGCTGCAACGTTTGTCATAAGAGGCAATACGTCGAAAGAAACAGATGTACCATCAGCTGTTTTCTGGTCGATGTAATAAATGTAATCATCTTCTGTGGGAAGAGTACTTCCTTCAATAAGAAGAATACCGTAGTATGCATCGTCCACTGCTGTTGTTGAAACGGCAATGCTGTCAGCTGTACCTGTAACTGTTGTACCTGTAGGAAGTGCTGCGCCTTCTGCGTAATTCGTTTCGAAGTTTGCAGCAAATGCTGTCATGGACAACATTGTAGTCAAAGCAAGTACCATTGCAATTACTTTTTTCATCATTTTCCAACTCCTTTTTGAAAAATTTTTCATTAATTAATTAATTAACGCGTGTTGAATTTTTGAAAATTCACCAAGATTTTCGCCAGCTGGGCACGTGTAGCTGTGTCCTGAGGGCTTATTGTGGTGTCACTTGTGCCTGAAATGAGCTTGTGATATATTCCCCAATATACTGAGGGCTTCGCCCAGCCTGAAATCATTCCGCTGTCTTCGAGAAGTCCGTCATATATCTGAGTGAATATCACCTCTTTGCCGCTTTCTCCGCCCGAGTAGAAATGAAGAATCTTCATTGCAGCTTCTCTGGTGAGAGAGCCTTCGGGGTCAAAGGTTGTTTCAGAATTTCCGTTGAGAAAGCCTTCGGAATATCCCCAGGCAATTGCTAATTTGAATTCATCAATCTGACTTTCAATGTCCTCAAAGGGCACTTCCTTGTCCACCGCAGGCGAACCGGCCATTCGCCACAGGACAGTCACGAACTGTGCCCGTGTCACATTTTCATCAGGATTGAAGCATCCAAGCTCATCGCCCTTGAAAAACCCTTCTTCCGTTGCGGTATTGATGTACCTCTCAGCCCAATGTCCGGCAGTATCAGCAAACAGGTGCTCCGTAACAGGCGGTTCAACGGGAACCTCCTCTTTCTTCGAAGGACTTTCGGCAATCACTTCGGTTGCACCTTCGACTATGTAGGGCAGTTCTTTGGATTCTCTGTCAACAACTTTGATATCCGAAACCTTGACATCGAAAACAGAAATATCTTCTTTCGCAAGGAATGAATAAGTAGCAAGAACCCCGTCTTCTGAGAATACTTCATCAGATGCTGTGAGTAATCTTGCAGCACCATCAGGTGTGTTAAGATTAACACCACCAAAAGAGCCCTTGAACGATTCACCAATCACAACGTCAGTACATTCAATTGATTCATTTTCGGCAAACAAATCCATTTGAATACCGCGAATACCCGGATTGTCGCTGATATATGCTACCACTTCGAACTCCTCTCCGGCTTTCGGCAAAACCTCAGGGGTTCGAATTTCGATTTTTGCCACTGCTTCTTCAGCAATTACAGGCACCCAAGCCATGGTAAGAACCAGAACAAGCATAAGGCAAAAACTCAAGCCTCGTCTCATAATACACCTCCTTCACGCACGCCATCAAGCGTTTTCTCGGAGACTAATACACTTTCGCATATTAGTCATATCTCATTATAACGCACTCATTCTCAAATGTCAATATCACAGCGAAAGATATTTCCCATTTTCAGTGGGTATAATTCAACAAAATTTGCAGCAGTTTTTTGGTTCAAATTTCGAATCGTCCTTTTTTCGACACCTTTCGTTGACTGAGGAATTGTTTTTTTGTAGGGTCTTATTCAATCCTATACTCCAACATTTTTTCGGGACGGGATGGAACCCGTCCCCTACGTTATATTTGTGACACAATTCGTAGGGTTCGGTTTCCACGCCGAACCGCTGTGGGATGGTAGGGGACATTCATGAATGTCCCGTGGGCGATTCGTGAATCACCCCTACAATGTGCATCGGAGGCTTTGAACAATCCCTCCACCACCTTCGGTGGTCCCCCTCCCTTTACACAAACGAGGGCTTTGGAGAGTGAATATATTAACCAACAAAAAACAGTTGACAAATTACGAAATATCCTATATAATAAAAATACAAAAGGGCAAGACCTCAAACGGTTATGCCATAAATTTGATATTATTAAAAAAATAATGCCAAGCTTATGACGGGGCTGGCGTTATTTTTTTATGGAAATTACCAGAAGTAACAGAATGAGCATAAAATAAATTATGTATTCGTTTCCCATAAGCTATCCCCCCTTTCTTTAGAAAATGAGAGGATGGCATAACCACCCAGCTTTTACACTGTTTTAAATCTTGCCCGAAATCATTATATAACAAAAGGAAGAATTTTGCAAGAAGAAATTGGTTCTTTGGTTCGCTTACAATCCCTCCACCACCTTCGGTGGTCCCCCTCCCTTTACACAAGGGAGGCTTTGGAGAGTGAATATATTAACCAACAAAAAACAGTTGACAAAATACGAAATATCCTATATAATAAAAATACAAAAAGGCAAGACCTCAAACGGTTATGCCTGAAAGTTTAGTTTTAAAATAACCGCACTTTATCAGGGGGCGGTTATTTTACTTTTATAGTAAATGCTATCAAAAACACAATTATCAGAAAAACTATTCTAATTATGTATTTCATCATAACAACCACCTCCTTTGTAAGAAGGTAGCATAACCGCCGGTGTAAACACCGTTAAGAAATCTTGCCTGAAATTATTATATAATAAAAGGTAGAATTTTGCAAGAAGAATTTGGTTCTTGGGTTCGCTTACAATCCTTCCACCACCTTCGGTGGTCCCCCTCCCTTTACACAAGGGAGGCTTTGGGGGATGGAACCCGTCCCCTACGTTATATTTGGGTAAAAATTTGTAGGGTTCGGTTTCCACGCCGAACCGCTACTTTTTTATTTTGCTGTAGCCCTTCGTTCTCAGAATTTTACAGCAGTTTTGTGTTTTCGACCTTGAACCGCTTTGCCTCCAAAGGCTTCACAAATTTGTTTTTTCTGCACGCATAATTTTTCTTCACAATTCGCACAGGAAAGTGCCATATTTGACTTTTCCGAAAACCGTTCGGGATGTCTCCATGCAGCCGTTTCCCATTGAACAAGTATAACCAACGAAAAAGCAAACAATATCCAGCCAAAAATATTTTTTGTGAACATCACCGGCGTAAATATAAGGAAATAATCCCAATTGTAAATCCTACAAGTTGTACAGCAACGATTTTTCATTATGAACGTTTGAAAAGGGCAAAAGATAAGCACACAAAAAACATCCAGCACTGAATAGAAAAGCGAAATCAGCAACACAATTCCTGCATCAATTATTCCGCCGAAACAAAGTCCACCGATAACAATATTTGAAATGAGCCAAAGCCCCGCAACAGGCAAAGCGTCCGCAAATCTTTTCGGTGCACTGATTTTATCGGGTTCGCCGGTGTTTTGAAAAGCATATTTATACTGTTTCTGGCAACCACGGCTCTTGTTTTTGAAAGGAAGTACTCTGAAAACCATTTCCCCAAAAAACCAAATCCAGACAAAGCCCCAGAAAACATAGTTGCCCAATGTGCCGGCAGCTGCCATTTTTTCATTACGTACGTTATCTGCCAGATAAGCGGTAATTCCAAAAACAAGCATTCCAAGTCGCAAAAAGAACTTTACATAATGTGATGCAAAGCCTTTTGCACGACCAAAACTTTTTGTATGTACCTGCGCCATTTGTCTTTTCTTTCCCTTCCAACGATATGTTCATTGACCAAATTCGTCAAAATTCGCACATATAGAAGTATATCATACTGCCCCCAAAAATGCAATCTTTTTTCGCAAAAGAAACTTTTCCCAATTTCCTTAAAGGACATTACTGAACCTTTTTCTTCCATTATATTATACAAAAAACAGGTGCACCAATCCGATGCACCCGTATCTTTTGTAATAGGAAACTTATTTCATTGCTTCTTCGATTGCAACTGCCACTGCAACAGTCATACCAACCATGGGGTTGTTACCTGCGCCCAGGAGTCCCATCATTTCAACATGAGCTGGAACTGATGAAGAACCTGCAAACTGAGCATCTGAGTGCATACGACCCATTGTATCTGTCATACCATAAGATGCAGGACCTGCAGCCATATTATCAGGATGAAGTGTACGTCCTGTACCGCCGCCTGATGCAACTGAGAAATACTTCTTGCCCTGTTCGATACATTCCTTCTTGTATGTACCTGCAACAGGATGCTGGAAACGTGTGGGGTTTGTTGAGTTACCTGTGATAGAAACGTCAACACCTTCAAGATGCATAATTGCAACACCTTCACGAACATCATCAGAACCATAGCAACGAACCTTTGATCTTTCGCCGTCTGAATATGCCTTTTCGCGAACAATCTTTACTTCGCCTGTTGCATAATCAAATTCGGTCTGAACATATGTGAAACCATTTATTCTAGAAATAATCAGAGCAGCATCCTTGCCGAGACCGTTGAGGATAACTCTGAGGGGTTCTTTTCTAACCTTGTTTGCGGAACGTGCAATACCGATAGCACCCTCAGCAGCAGCAAAAGATTCGTGACCCGCAAGGAAAGCAAAACACTTTGTGTCTTCGCTGAGGAGCATTGCTCCGAGATTACCGTGACCGAGACCAACTTTTCTGTCGTCAGCAACAGAGCCGGGAATACAGAAAGCCTGGAGTCCTTCGCCGATAACCTTTGCAGCTTCAGCAGCTGTCTTCACACCTCTCTTGATTGCAAGAGCAGCGCCCACAACGTAAGCCCAGCCTGCATTTTCAAAAGCAATTGGCTGAATACCCTTCACGATTGCATAAGGGTCAATACCCTTTTCGTCGCAGATAGCTTTTGCTTCGTCGATAGATGCAATGCCGTTTGCGTTCAAAACTTTGTTTATTGTATCAATTCTTCTCTCAAAACTTTCAAATAAAGCCATTATCCAATACCTCCTTATTCGTGTCTGGGGTCAATCATCTTGACAGCATCCTGAACTCTGCCGTATGTACCCATAGCTTTTTTCATAGCTTCGTTGGCATCCATACCGCCTTTTATCATATCCATCATCTTGCCAACGTGAACAAATTCATAACCAATGATTTCATCATCTGCATCAAGGGCGATTTTGGTAACATAACCTTCAGCCATTTCGAGGTATCTTGAACCCTTTGCAAGCGTACCATACATTGTACCAACCTGGCTTCTGAGACCTTTTCCGAGGTCTTCGAGACCTGCACCAATGGGAAGACCGCCTTCTGAGAATGCTGTCTGTGTTCTTCCGTATACAATTTGGAGGAACAATTCTCTCATTGCTGTATTGATAGCGTCGCAAACAAGGTCTGTATTGAGAGCTTCGAGAATTGTTTTTCCGGGGAGAATTTCAGATGCCATAGCAGCTGAATGTGTCATACCGGAGCAACCAAGAGTTTCAACGAGGGCTTCCTGAATGATACCATCCTTAACGTTGAGTGTGAGCTTGCAGGCACCCTGCTGAGGAGCACACCAGCCAACACCGTGTGTAAGACCTGAAATATCAGTAACTTCCTTTGATTTTACCCATTTTCCTTCCTCCGGTATGGGTGCCGGACCGTGATTTGCGCCTTTTTTCACAACGCACATTCTTTCTACTTCTGAAGAATAAATCATTTTTTTCTCCTTTCCCTTGGGCAAATGCCCTTACCTTTTTTCAAGGCTTGATTTTCTTTTTTCTTTTGAAAAAATTCATTTGATGTTATTTTAACACAAAACCACACCTTTTTACAAGTCTGTTTTCAGATTTTTTTTAAATTAGTTGCGAGAAAACCCATTTTTGTTAAAATTATATCAATTAAAAACACATTTCTCGTCAAATTATGGTTAATTTCTTGATACTTTTGTGCGAATTTTGACGTAATTTATCTAAAAAACAAGTTATTCCTTTCACAAATCGCAGGAAAATCTTTGGATTGTTATTGACATTTTGGTGAAAATGGGGTATGATATACAAGTGACATTATGAGATTGGATGTTTATTATAGAGAAAAAGAAAAAGAACAAGGTCAGGTGATGAAAATGTTCGGTCAGGATATAGGAATTGACCTCGGAACAGCCTCGGTTCTGGTTTATATCAAAGGAAAGGGTATTGTTGCCAAGGAACCATCCGTTGTTGCTGTTGACAAAAATACAAATAAGCTTTATGCGGTTGGTGAAGAAGCCCAGCGTATGCTCGGCAGAACTCCCGGCAACATTGTTGCAATCCGTCCCCTTCGTGACGGTGTTATTTCAGACTACAACACTACCGAAAGAATGATAAAGTATTTTCTCCAGAAGGTTGCAAAAAGGAGCTTCTTCAAGCCCCGTGTTATAATCTGTGTTCCAAGCGGTGTTACCGAGGTCGAAGAACGTGCAGTTATTGACGCAGGAATTCAGGCAGGGGCAAGCAAGGTTCACCTTATTGAAGAACCTCTTGCGGCTGCAATCGGTGTCGGTATCGACATTTCTCAGCCTTATGGCTCGATGATTGTTGATATGGGCGGCGGCACTTCTGACGTTGCGGTTATCTCCCTCGGCGGTATTGTTACCAGCCAGTCAATCAAGGTTGCCGGCGACAAGTTCAACGAAGCTATCGTCAGGTACGTAAGAAAGAAATACAACATCCTTATCGGCGAAAGAACCGCCGAAGAACTGAAAATAAAAATCGGTTGCGTTTACAAACGTGAGGAAAATCTCACAATGGATGTACGAGGCAGAAGCCTGGTTTCGGGACTTCCGAAAACTGTTACTATTTCCTCTTACGAAATTCTCGACGCACTTACCGAAACATCAACTACGATTATTGAAGCAATCAAGGCTGTCCTCGAAAAGACTCCCCCCGAGCTTGTGGCGGACATCAGTGCCAGAGGTATTATCCTCACGGGCGGCGGAGCTTTGGTTTATGGAATGGACAAGCTCGTTGAATCAGAGACAGGCATCCGCACAATTGTTGCAGATGAAGCAGAATCCTGCGTTGCACTCGGTACAGGCAAGGCTCTCGACAATATCTCAATTCTCCAGAGCTACAACCCCACAAAGCGTTTTACGGATTAAAGACGAGGGGGCTTACCCCCTCTATATCTACTTGATGCTCCGCACCAAACGCTTCTTAAAATTCAATTTTAAATATTGTTTTTCTGACTACGTTCAGATTAACATAAATATGAAATTTCTAATAAAATTTAATATTTGCTTTAAACTTTGAAAAAAGTTTATATAAATTTGGAGATGTACCCAAGTGGTTGAAGGGGTCGGATTCGAAATCCGAAAGGTCGGTCATGCC
>SVKC01000053.1 GCA_015068655.1 Oscillospiraceae bacterium | reverse complement strand
GCTTCCGGCAGTGGTGTTAAGCTCACCATCAATAACATAAACAAGCTCCCAGAAATCATAGTGTTCGTTGCCCGAAAAAAGATTTTCGGGCAGGTTCATATGGAAGAACGTGTAAAATTTTTCGATTGAAATGTAATTATCGCAAAGATAACCTACCATTTTAAAACACCTCTCTGTCTGATTTCTAAGGTTTTGTGTCTGATATACTGTTTTTTAAAGTAATTTATCGTGATATAATTCATACTAACATAAGAAAATTATTTTATCAAGAAAATACAATTTACAAATTTTTCCGTTTGACAATTAACCAATCCATAAATAATATTAAATTCAGGAGCGGGATGAAATGAAAATTGGTCAGACAGTGATTAAGTTCACCTAATTCTCCAATTCCTACACCGCAGGTGGCGAAACAAAGACTTCTGTAAACGTTTGCCTCAAAACGGACATATTGACCTGAAGACATGTTTGGAGCTTTTTGGAAGGTTCTTCCGTTAAACCGAAAACAGTTATAATATACTGTTCCCAAACAAAGGTCTTGATTTGTTCAGGTGGATAATCTGGCATATTAATTTTTGATTTATTTTATTCTAATGTGCGAGCTACCAACGCACGGCGGAATTTAATAAATAAATGACATCTTTGGAACGACAGTAAACAAAAGCGGAGCTTATGGTTTTATGTTTCTTTACCGCCGGCCAAGGCGGAATTCGTCTTAGGTGAAGAAGCGTGAAAATCAATAGGCTCCCGAAAATAGAGAAAGGAAGGAAAAGAAAATGAAAAAACTAATCAGTCTTGCACTCAGTGCGGCAATGACCTTGTCAATTGCGACAGTGGGTGTCAATGCGGCAGTTCCCACAGGTAAACAGCTGGAATATGGCTATGAGGTTAATCAAAACTTCGAGGGTGATGATGTTGCACTCAAGTCGGCATATCCCGCAAATACGGCTTATGTTGGTGTTGCGTCAGCAGACGAAAATACAGTTCTTGACCTGAAAACCGAAGCGGTTGACGGTGCAAAGCACGGTGCATACACAACCGTTGATTTCACAAAGGTTCCCACAAGCTATACTTTGGAATTTGATGTAAATGCAGTCAATGCGTCGGCACCCCTTTTGGTAGGCTTCAAAAACAGCGAGTTGAACACAACGGCATTTCCGGCATACGGCCTCAGAATTTATGCAAAAGCCTTCAATCAGAATCTGACGCATCTTGGTAGTTCAAAATTTCAGGGTACTCCTGCAACAGACAAGTGGTTCACAGTTACAATTGCGGTTGACGAAACCAAGTGGGGAACCTATGCTGGAAGTGCAAACGGCAATGGTAACTCAGCAAGTGGTATGTTTACACTTACCGTAAGAGAAAAGGGTTCCGACACGGTTTACGCAAGTGGCGGAATTGTTACCGGCGGTGGTGCTAACCACAATGCAAGAACTGTTGCGGTGCAGTACGCAACTCTGACTCAGAATGCTGCTGATACCAATGGAAATCTTTGGTTTGGCGTGTATAATGACGGTGCAGGAAACGAGGGATGCATTACTACTCTCACTGACGGAAGTGCAAACAATAAGTTTGCCACAAACTATCAGATTGACAACGTGAAGCTCAGTTATGTTGCATCAGACGCCGAAACCTATGAAACAAAGGGTGTTCTTGTTTATCAGGACTATCAGGATGTAAGCAAAAACAGCAATATTTCAAGTGCCACAAATGCAACTGCTGCAATCCTCAGCGATGAAAGCGGAAATAAGTATTTGTCGGTTACAAATGCAACCGGCAGCGGTGCACAGTGGTTTGCTCTTGGCGGTTATCAGGTTGAAGCGCTTGATACCTTGGACTACACAATGACCTTCGATGTCTGTAAAAAAGCGGATGGTGCAGGCCTTCGTTTTGACGTTATAAGCATCAATGACACAAATGACGAATTTTTCATTATTCCTGCAGTTACTCTTGACAAGGATGTGTGGTATACATACAAGATTATGGCAGACAATACCGCATGGAATGCAGAGGATGCTCAGCAGAATAAGAACATCAGAGTGGTAAGAAAGGTTTGCGGTACAGACGAATGGGAAGCTGTTACCTATAACAACAATGCTGCCGAAGGCAAGGCAACTTATTATAGAGGCACAATAATGGTTACATCAGGCATATATGGTAAGTCGGGTGTGGTAGTTTCCGGATCAGGCTGGGGAAACCCTTCAACTGTGACAGCTTCTGGCACAAATCTGCTTTTTGACAACTTTGTTGTGACTGACGGTGTTTCAATGAGTGCACCGAAGCTCGAAAATGATGGAACAAACATTATTGCAAATATTGCATTTGATGCAAGCTATGCAGAAGCGGTTACTCCGATTCTGGTTTTGTATGGCGAAAACGGTGCTATGGTGGATGTGGATTTTGACACTCCCACCGTTATTAAAGGCGAAGGCGTCGCTGAACTCAGCGTTCCGACTGCTGAATATAAGACAGCAAAAATCCTTCTTTGGGATTCTCTCACGGAAGGAACACCTCTTTGTGAGGTATGGGATATAACTTCTGCACTTGCTGAATAATCTCATGTTTACAAGTTGGGAGAAGCGATGATTCTTCGCTTCTCCTTCAACTGTTTATTAACTTTGAAAATTGATGTGAAAGCATTTTATATAAGGTGATAGAGGAACAGAAAATGGAATTTAACGTATTTGAAACAAAACGCAAACGTGGTGAAATTCTGAAGGAGTTTTTTGCCGACGGCGTGTGGAAAATGACATTTGGAAACAAAGGCGAAGAAAAGGAGCTTGTTGCCTATTCGGTGAAGGATTTATCCAATGTGCCTGAACTTAATTTATACAACGGTCACGACCCAAAAGAACTGATGGATAGTGGTCGTGATATATTAGGAGAAGAACTTCTGAAAAACGGTGAGCCCAGATTTGATGAAGTGAAAAAGGTTCTGTCTCCCACAAAGGCGGGCGGATATTCCTTCCTCAGCGGTTTTGCAAGCTGGAGCGGTGTTATGGTTAATAGTGAAACAGGTAATGTTTATCCCCAAAGTATGGCAAATGACCGCAAACCGTCTCCCATATTTGCCCCCACAATGGTGGATGTTGAAGTTTGTGAATCAACTCCAAAACAGTTTTTGCTGGATGGAAGACTGCCTATTATGTTTTCGGTTCATTCAAATGCTGAAAAAGTTGTGGAATTTATGTACTTTGTGGAGCCGGGAGACCCTGATCGTGACCCAATTGTGTGGATAAGAACAAAGAGATACACGAAAAAGAATCCCGAACAGTTCACACTTGATTATCGTATTGTGGCACGTTCAAGACTTGTTCAGGCAAGAGCCATTGAAACAGAGACCTTTATGACGGCACTTGTTGATACGGTTGCATACTGGACAAAATTCCTGGATAAGGGTGCAAGGTTTGATATTCCTGAAAAGCTTCTTGAAAGGGTTGCAACAGGTGCGATGATTACCTGCGCAACCACCTTTTCCTGTGACCACGCTCATTACGGACATAATATCTACGGCGAAGAGGTTCACGACAACTTCCCGCCCAACTACATCTGGACACTTGAGGCTTGTTGCGTCATGGGTTATACTGCATGGGCGAAGCGGATTTTCAACCATCTTCTGACCCACATACTCAATGACGAAGGCAGATTTTTCTACCGTCAGGGTGTTCAGGAGCTGTTCGGCGCAAGTGCCGAGGAATACGGCTGGCTGTTGTTCCTTGCCAACAAGTACAGCAAACAGCTTGGTGCGGAAACTTGGACAGAGGAAGAATGGCAGAAGATTGGGGGAATGGGCAGAATTATCATTGACAACTGCGTTCCCTGCCCTCAATTCGGCAACCGTGTTCTTGTTTATATGTGTGCCGAGGCTGATACCAACACCCGTGTTCATGCTTATGTAAACAACAACTTCTGGGCGGTGAGAGGTCTTAACGCTCTTGCGGAGCTTCTTGAAAATAACGGAAGAGTCGAAAACAAAAAGGAATTTGCTGAAATGGCAGATGTTCTTTATACCAACATAACAGAATTAATCAAGGAACAGACCGTGGAGGACGAAACCTACGGAAGTCTGCCACCATTCAGACTTGGATATACGGCAAAGCCTCTTAATTTCAGTATTTGCCGTGCCACCTCCGAGCCTGTTTCGGAGGAATATCTTGAAAACTATCTGCACTTCACATATATGCGTTCTCAGGGCAACAGCGACCATGACCTGACCGAAAATACCTATGCCAATTACAGATATTACCCCGAAATGCTTGGTGCAATGATGCTGGATGAGAGTCAGGCAAGCGCAATTGTAAAAATGCGTGAAGCCTTTGGAGGCGAATATGCAGGAATGTCAAGATTTTTAGGCAGAATTGACGATTGGCCGGTGCTTCCCTATGCAAGATATCTGCTGGAAAGTGAAAGGATAGAAAAATATCTGCTTTTGCTTTATTCCCACACCTGTCATCACGGAAACCCCGACCTTATGTGCTATTATGAGCAGATAACACCCACATCTGTTGTGGCTGACGATTGCGTTCCGTCACTTCTCACAACGCCCATAATGAGTGCGTGGATGTTTGCTTATGAGACAATGAATGAGAAAACTCTTTCGTTGCTTCGCGGAATTCCTAAGGCGTGGTTTGACAAGGGATTTTCTGCAAAGGGACTTGGCTGGACAGAGGGAACTCTTGATATTGAAGCGAAAGATAATACCGTGACGGTGGAATTTTCAGCACCTCTTGAAAAGTCAGCCGAAATCGTCTGGAGAAAGAAAACTTCTGTTTCAATGGCGAATATTGCGGAAGGTGCAGAGTTTGTTGAAAAGTGCCAAGGTAACAGAATTGTTTTGAAAAAGAATTTGAAAAAAGCGTTTATTAAGATTATATAAAATTTAGGAGGAAAAAATGGCAATACCTGTAGCAAAAAAATACATTGCAGATTTTGAAAATATGGGCTTTGGAATGTTTGTTCACTGGGGACTTTATTCTCAGGTGGGACAGGGTGAATGGCATTTCCATCATTCTGATATCACCATGGATGAATATAAAAAACTTTTTGATACTTTTACGGCAGAGGACTTTGATGCTGAAGAAATGGTTCTCATGGCAAAGAGTGCCGGTTGCAAATACATAACTCTTACAACAAGACATCATGAGGGATTTTCTCTCTTTGATACCTGCGGACTCTCGGATTTTGATGCTCCACACAGCCCGGCAAAGCGTGATTTGGTGCGTGAATTTGTGGATGCCTGCAATAAGCATGATATTGTTCCTTTCTTCTATCATACAACTCTTGACTGGTATCAGGAATCTTTTGAAACGGATTTTGATGCATATCTTGAATATCTCAGAAAAAGTGTTGAAATTCTTTGTAAAAACTACGGAAAGATTGGTGGACTTTGGTTCGACGGCAACTGGAGCAAGCCTGATGCTGACTGGAAGGAAGACGAACTGTATGCAACAATTCGTAAATGGCAGCCGGAGGCCATGATTATCAACAACACGGGGCTTGCGGAACTGGGAAGGCTCGGACATCCTGAAATTGATTCGGTTACCTTCGAACAGGGAAGACCCACTCCGATGAAACGGGCCGGTATGCCAAAATACCTGGCGGCTGAAATGTGCTATACAATCAATGACCACTGGGGAATTGGCGATATGGATTTTAACTATAAATCACCTGCTGAGCTCATCCGTACACTTTGTGCCTGTCGAAAGGTGGGGGCGAACCTGCTTCTCAATATCGGACCCACAGCTCAAGGTGGCATTGACCCATTCCAAAAGGCACTTTTTGGTATCATTGGCAAATGGGTCAAGGTCTTTGGCGAAGCAATTTATGAGGTTAAACCTTATCCTGCATACTGCACAAGTCCAAACTTTGCACTCAAGGCAAATGACGGAAGTGCACTTTATCTGTTTTTTACAGACTTGAGCCGTGGCGGAAGTGCCCACGTTGTGGCAGGTACCACAAAATATGCCGGTGCATATAGCTTTGGAGATGTTACGGATGAAATTGAATCGGTGCATTGGATTGACAATGGTGAAGAACTGAGCTTCCTTCAGGGTGACGGAATGCTCACATTCAATGCAAAAGGTTATGATTACGGGCTTTCCACCTGCGTGCGTGTTGCGAAGGCAATAATAAAAAAATAATCGGGGGTTCTTATGTCAAAAGGCAGATTTATCATTAATCATGTTGGTTATTTACCTGATGCTCCAAAACGACTTGTATATGATGGCTCAGCAGAGGAGTTCAAAATATATCGTTTTATTGATTGTCGGTTGGAAGAAGTTTTCACAGGAAAGCTGACACTATTTGAAAATGATGAACTTGACGAAAATAGGAAAACAGTGGAATGAGAAATGAATATGACAGCCCTATGGTTGGCTGGCTTATGTATCTGATTTCGGTGATTAATTCACACGATTATATAGACGGAGATATAAAATGAGCAAGGATGTTGAAAAATGCAAGCATATAGAAGCGTATATTGACAAACATATCACCGAGGAATTAACTCTTGATGGGATTGCCGACAAGTTTGGAATAAGCAAGTATTGTTTGTGTCATTTATTTAAAAAGAATATGGGTTATACCGTTTTTCAATATATAAGACGAAAAAGACTCTACCTCGTAAAAAAATATTATGCTCCCGGAATGAATTTAATTAATGTGTCAAGGCTTGTGGGATATAAAAGTTATTCGAATTTCTACAGAGATTATTATAAGGCGTTCGGACGGCCACCGAGTGAGAGTATAGAGTCAATAGATATCTGTGATGAATAAGTATAGGTCGAGTTTATCAAAAAAAGCTTAGCAAATAAACGGGATAGTATACCCTCGAATGCGAAGTTTGACGATACATACGAAAAAATATCAAAATGCATAGTAATTTGTGTTTTTATGACACGAATTGCTATGCTTTTTCTTTTTGTTCCAAAATCAAAATTTACACAGCAAAATTTTTTTAGTCTAAATTGCGAAAAATCTTATATTATCAAATCCCTTTTGTTTTCTTGTTATTTTATATCAAAATTTTGGAACAATCCACCTATCAGATATCCATAAATCCGTGTTTTTAAAATTCAAAAATACGGAGGAAAAAGGATGAAAGAAAAAAAGTTTAAAATTTTTAAAAATATTTTTTTAAACCACCAGGAATCTTGGTGGTTTGGCTGTTATACTCCTGCCGAAAGGAGGACAATGTGATGGCTGACAAACTAAATGTATCGGAAAGAAGAACAAGAATTCTTGAATATCTCCTGCTAAGTAAGCAAACTACACGGAAAGAGTTGTCTGAGATGTTTGGTGTATGTATCAATACAATAGTTAATGATATAGAAATTATCAGCAGCATTGCCCCGATTTATACAAAACAAGGAAATGGTGGAGGGATATACATATTGCCTGAATACAGAAGCTACAAAAACTATCTTACAGATTCTGAAGAGAACTTTCTGTATGACTTGATACAGAAAGTGGATAACGACGGCAAGAGAATTCTCTGCGGCATCATTACCAAGTTTACAAAAAATCCTATGCAAGAGCATAGTTCCTTTCATAATTCACAAAGAAAGGAGGAAACTGATTGTATGCACAACTAAAGGACAACCGTGTGTTTCTCTTTGATTCGTTCAAGCATAAAGAAAGCATCAAGGAGATGCACGGAAGATTGTGGCACCCGGAGAAAAAGGCGTGGAGTGTTCCAATGAATGCTGAGAACCTTGAAACGTTGGATTTGCTTGGTTGCGAGCTTTCGGAGGAGCTGAAAATGCTAAAGAAAAGCATAGTGTCAGATGCAAGCGAAGGCGCGGTTTTGCCGATGGTGTCTATGCCGATAAGAGCCACACCATATGAGCATCAAATAAAAGCCTTTAACTTTGCGTGTAAAATTATGGAGCTTACAGGAGGTGATGCGTAATGAATATTTCCAGTAAAAGCTACGGCGTAGCCCTTTTAATGGAAATGGGTTAACAAGGAACAGGCAAGACAATCACATCAATCGCTGTCGCGGGACGAGCATATTTAAGCGGCAAAATAAAGCGGTTACTCATATTAGCACCAAAGTCCATAGTGTCGGTATGGGATGAAGAATTTCAAAAGTTTGCGGATTTTTCGTATTCGCTTTCGGTGCTTCAAGGCTCATCGGAAAAGAAGGCGTCGGCACTTAAAGCTATACCCCATAAAGGTCTTGAAGTGGCAGTTGTAAATTATGACAGCATTGCACTCATCGAAAAGGAACTGCTTGACTGGAATCCCGACTTCATCATCTGCGATGAAAGCAGTAAAATCAAGAACCCAACAGCGAAAATGAGTAAGTCTGCACACAAGATTGCCAAGGTATGTAGTTACAGGCTTATTCTTACGGGAACACCTATTCAGAACAATCCTTTGGACTTTTTCTCACAGTACAAGGTGCTTGATGAGAACGTTTTAGGAAAGAGCTTCTATGCTTTCAAAAATCAGTATGCAGTGCTTGGAAACTTCAATCAGCCCATTGGTTGGAGAAACCTTGCAGAGCTTGTAAAGAAGGCACATTCCATTGCATTCCGTGTGACAAAGGAAGAAGCTCTTGACCTTCCCGAAACTACGGATATTATCCGTAATATCAGCTTCGAAGATAAGGTGCAAAAACTGTATAAGAAGTTTGTACGGGACAGCTATACCGAGCTTGAAAAGGGAGAAGTAACAGCAACAAATATTCTCACAAGACTTCTTAGGCTTCAGCAGATAACAGGTGGATTTCTTCGTCCTGATGAGGACGTTGACCGCTATGAAAAAGTATCAACAGCAAAACTGGATGCTCTGGAAGATATTGTTGATACTTCAATTTCGGAGAACAAGAAACTGGTTATCATCGCACGATTCATTCCTGAAATTGAAGAAATATGCAGAATGCTTGAATCAAAGAAAATACAGTATGCAAAGGTATGCGGTGAGGTAAAGGACAGAGCAGCGGAAGTAACGGAGTTTCAGGAGAATCCCGAATGCATGGTGTTTGTAGGTCAGCTTCAGACGGTGAGCATGGGACTTACCCTCACAGCCGCAAGCACAATGGTATTTTACAGCCTGTCATATAACTATGCGGATTACTCCCAGGCAAGAGCCAGAATACACCGTATCGGACAGCGGAATACCTGTCAGTACATACACCTTGTGGTGAAGGACACTATCGATGAAACGGTGCTTCATGCTTTGAAAGACAAAGAAAACATTGCATCAAAAATTGTAGACGATTGGAGGTCGATTATTAAATGACGGATATGTTTGAACTTGCGGACAGGCT
>SVKC01000052.1 GCA_015068655.1 Oscillospiraceae bacterium | reverse complement strand
TGTAAAAACAAGGTTTGAACCTCGCTTAAACCCGCACGGTTAAGCCATTTGTGAGGGTATAGGTACAGTGTAACCGAGGGGATTTCGAGAGATTGGTTTTCAAAAACGAGATTATGATTGCGAAATTGTATTGGCTGATGGTTCGAAGATTAGATGTAAAACAAGAATGGGGTGATGAAATTCATCAGGTGGCGGTGTTCGATGCCAAGCGTACACACGGAGAATTTAATTCTCCAAAAGAGTGAATATTTTAGGACAGGCTTACATAGTATGTAACATAAATCAAATTTGGAATTGGAGGTTTAAGTTATATGAAGAAGACAGTTAGAGGTAAACTACATATAACCTTCCATAATCCAAATACGAGGAAAGACTCTGAAAACTTGGCAAAAGAATTTATCTCCCGTGCTGCAAGCGGAGTCTTAACCAAAATGATTTTAGACAAGATGGAAAAACGTAGCGAGAATAATAACTCTGAATCATACAGTGATTTGGATTAGGAATACATAGCAAAAATACTCCGCCTGAATTAAATTTCTGGCGGAGTATTATGTTAAGAGAGGGAATTAGAATTCCTTCGTAGACTTACACCTAAATGTGTGGTATGTTGTGTGTTACAAAACCACAGAAAGAGAGGTAATCATTTATGAGAATAGCTCCATATTGCAGAGTATCAACTGACAAAACTGATCAGCTGAACAGTTTGGAAATGCAGAAAAAATTCTATGGTGAATTTGCTGAAAGAAACAACCACGAAATTACTCATATGTATGCAGACGAGGGCATTTCGGGAACGCAGATGAAAAAGCGTCCTGAATTTATGAGACTTATGAGGGACGCAAGACTTGGCAAGTTTGATATGGTGGTAACAAAAGACATATCAAGAATGGCAAGAAATGTGGTTGACTTCCTGCAATCAATAAGAGAACTGAAAGCCATAGGAATCCCGGTTGTGTTCGTAAATACTAATTTATCAACCGAAGACGGAGAATTGGTGCTCACCATGCTTGCGATGGTAGCACAGCAGGAAAGCGAAAATACATCCAAGAGAATTAAGTTTAGTAAAAGCCTTAATGCAGAAAAAGGCAGAGTGCCAAACATCATATTCGGTTACGACAAGACTATCGGCGATTACTTCAACCTGAACATTAACACCTTTGAAGCAAATGTAGTTCGCCGAATATATCAAATGTACATAAACGAAGAATATGGTGCAAGCAAAATTGCCAAAATCCTTAACGAAGAAAACATAAAAACAAAGCGAGGGTGCAAGTGGACCCAAAACGGAATTTGCAGAATTCTCACTAACAGAATGTACTGCGGAATTATCATCAATGGCAAAGAAGAAGTAAAGGATTTTCTGACAGGCGACAGAATTTATAAACCCGAAGAAGAATGGAAAGTTACAGAAAGACCCGATCTTGCAATAATAGATATGGACACCTTTGAACTTGCTCAAAGGAAGATGGAAATAAATAAACAAAAATTCTCTCAGGGACAGCGAAAGGACTGCAAGCATGTATTCAGCACTCTGCTTAAATGCACTGACTGCGGACACTTCTTCAGGCAAGCGAAAAGAAAAGTGAAAAGCGGTTACAAATACACCTGGGTATGTTGCGGACGGAATATCAACGGAGCAGATTTCTGCCATAACAAAACGGTCATAGACGAAGGCGAGTTACTTGATTCTATTAAGAAATATCTTACAGGCTTAATTGAGGACAAGCAAAAGGTTATTAAGAAAATAATCAAAGACTTTAACAAGAATTACGAGCCGATGCACCAAAATCTTAAAACAGAAAAAGAAATAATGCGAGATATAGAAAAACTCAAAAAGAGCCGACAGAGATATGTGGATATGTATGACAATGAGGTTATTTCAATGGAAGATTTAAAAGAAAAGACCGAGTCCACCAATGCAGAAATTAAAAAGCTGGAAGAGAAAATTAAGATGGTGAGGTTCGGCATCACACAAGCGGATAAGCTCGAATACGGACTTACTGATACATTCAAGAGTATAGGCAATATTCTGAGTACCGCAGAGATTACCAACGAGATGCTAAAGCGAGTAATCGACCGAATTGAAGTGGCGGAAGACGGACATATTGATATATACTTAAGGCTCCTTGCAGACATAGGACTAGATGAAAAGTATCAATGTTCCTCTATCAGTACATAAAGATATAACCGAAAGGCTGGTAAAAATAAACGGAAATCTTGCAAAGCAAACATACGAAGTTCTTATGGCAAACAAAATGGAACGACATATAAGAGGTGGAATTGCCACGAGAGAAAAGTACAGACAAAAGACCTGCGAAAAAAAAGCTTTATAAGTAAAAGAAAAGCCGTTCCAGTTTTCATGGGCGGCTTTTAGTCTATGCTGAAATCATCTGCGGTGAAACGACCTTCATTTACAGTTCGCTTTTTGGGTGGACGTTTGAGGAGACGGTTGTATTCGTATTTTTTGCAAAGAAATCCTGTTTTAACCAGTCCTTTTTTCGAGCAAATAACATATTCAACAGTACGAAAGGGTTTTGCCCATTTGCAGGTAGCACAGATCTGGGTAACCTGATCCGAAACATCCGAATATACTCCGCCGACAATCTTTTTTTCGCTCAAAGTTTTATCACCTCACAAGAAGACAGTATATATTATTTCTGAAAAAAAATCAAGTAGAATTTCCTTATCAAAAGGTATAAATTTTTATTATAAAATATCGGAATTGGGTATCTTTGCGCCGAAGCTTTCATATGTATTCGTTGAGGTGAGTTTTTGTGAAGTTGAAATTCTTGGTTTTGAGGGGCAGAAAAATAGTTTTTTGTCTTGCTATATGTATTTTTGGTCTTTTGACCGGAGACTTAATGCTTTTATACAGCAGAACCCAAAGCACTGTTGCGGTTCCGCTTTCTGATATTACGGTGCTGGTAGATCCCGGACACGGAGGTTTTGACTCGGGTGCTTCTGCAAACGGCGTTGTGGAAAAGGACTTAAATCTTGAAGTGGCAAAAATTCTTCAGGAATATATTGAAAGCGCAGGAGGAACAGCGTACCTAACCAGAAACGAGGATAGGTCTACGGCTGTTCCTGAAAACGAACGGCATGTTTCAATGAAGATGTCTGATTTGAAGGAGCGGAAAAAGGCAATAGATAACTTGGATGCAGATGTGTTTGTTAGTATTCATATGAATAAGTTCGAACAGACAAAGTATAAGGGTGCTCAAGTGTTTTTTGATAACTCCTTGGCTGAAAACAAAAGACTTGCTGAAAACATTCAGCAAGCCCTGATGGAAGTTGTTGACAAAAGTAACAACAGAAGTGCCAAAGGGAGTGGTAAAAGTATTTTTGTTCTTCGGGATAACATAATACCGTCAGTTCTTGTGGAATGTGGTTTTCTGTCAAATACGGAAGAAGCAAAAAAGCTTGCGGACACAGAGTATCAGCGCAAGCTTGCCTGGGGAATTTATACAGGAATTGTAAGATATTTTTCTGAGTAGCTTTCGTATCAGCCGTTTATCATTTTGTTGATGTCACGTTTCAGACGTGACATTATTTTTTTTTCAAGTCTTGATATGTATGATTGGGATATACCGAGCATATCAGCAACCTGCTTCTGTGTTTTTTCTTCGCCGTTGGTGTCTATGCCAAAACGCAGGTTCATTATTCTCTGTTCACGGTCGGAAAGCTTTTTGAGAGCAATTCTCAGCAGCTCTTTGTCCACATCATCTTCGAGTCTTCGCTGGGTAATATCGCTGTCTGTTCCAAGAATATCCGAAAGTAGAAGCTCATTTCCGTCCCAATCCACGTTTAGGGGTTCGTCGATGGAAATATTTCCTTTTCCTGAACTGTTTTTTCGAAGATACATAAGAATTTCATTCTCAATACAACGTGATGCATATGTAGCGAGCTTTATGTTTTTGTCGGGCTTGAAAGTGTTTATTGCCTTTATCAAGCCTATAGTTCCGATTGATATGAGGTCTTCAATGCCCACACCTGTATTCTCAAATTTTTTTGCAATATAGACGACAAGCCTTAGATTATGTTCGATAAGGCGTGTGCGTGCATCAACATTGTCAGAATTTTCTCTCAGACAATTCATCAAAATTTCTTCTTCTTCAGGTGAAAGAGGCGGAGGAAGTGTGTCTGCACCTCCTATGTAATGGATATGTTTTTTGCCCTTCAGAAATAAACTTATTTTGTTCATCCAGGGCTTGAATTTCACAAAAGATATTTTTTTCATAAAGTATTCACAGCCTTTCTTTGTTTTGGTGTAAGTTTATAATGTGGGTATTCTGCAAGAATATCGGGATTTAAAAGTGCAGTAATATCAGATTGAATATGCAGATTTGTTTTTGATAATGCAATTATGGAATGAAAAACTTCGCAATTGTCAACAAACAGTCTGTCGGGAATAAATCCGTGAAGTGTACTTATATCGTTTTCTACCGTGCTAACGGGAAGAAGACGGTATTTTGTTATGTAATCTTTTGGTATACGTCCTGAATCAAGCTCTTTGAGAATTTGTTCAGGAAAAAGCTTTTTTGCGGCATCTGGCGAAATAACAACTGCGGGATTTCCTGAAATGGGGTCGGTTAAATTACAGCCTGTGTCACATAATGCTTTTGTGCGAAGTGTGTTGTTTCCGAATATAACCGCTACTTCAACTATGTCTTTGGATTCAATTTCTTTGGAAAATTTTACAACAGACACAGCGTACATGATTATATAAGAAAAAACAGTTGAAAGAAAAAGTGCTGACGGCTTTATGTTCAGATATATTTCACCGTTTGAAACAACAGAACCAAGAACTGTACCGAATCTTGTTGTAAATATAATCGAAAACATTATCCCGCCAAAAACAAAGTTAACAACACGAAGCACCAATGCGTTTTTCAAAAGCTCCAATGGTACTTTTGTTGGAAAGGCAAGGTATGCAACAAGGGTCAGGAAAATACTTTTGAAAAGTATTGAATACAGAAACGAAATCTGCGGAAAAAACATAACGCAGGAATAAAGAGCGCCAAAAGACGAAACGCAGAGCATACGCAAAAGAGAAAGCTTTTTGTGCAGGAATACTGCCGTAAGATACAGTATAACCGAATCCATAAGTAAATTAAGCAGAAAAAGCATATCGAGATATACAACAGGCTTCACAATGAATTTTCCTTTCTTTTGTTTTTTATCTTATGGGAAATTACAACTTTTATGTTGTATTCCTATATTACAAATAAAGTGTTCCTTAATCCCCAAAGATTGAGAGCAGGGGGTTGATGTGTTCAATCGAACACTTTTTTATAATAACATTTTTCTTGCAAATATTTTGTCACAAAGAGGAAAAGAAAACTGCTTGGTTTTATATTTTTTTCGTTGACAATTATTTTGTTTTATGGTAGAATTTGTCGGATGATTGGAGGAGAACTGGGGATGAACGAAGGATTGGTTTCTGTTTTGGGTTTTGTAAAAAAGAACATTGTTATGGTGATTGCTATGTTTGCGGCAATAATAACAACTTTTTTTGTTCCCGTTGATAGAGAATATATAAATTATTTTGATTTCAAGACTCTTGCGTGCTTGTTTTGTGTGCTTGCGGTGGTTTGTGCCTTGAAGAATATAAACTTTTTCTATATGTTGGCGAGAAAGGTTGTACAGATGTTCAAAAACGCAAGAATGAGCATTCTTGCACTTGTCTACATAACCTTCATTGGCTCGATGCTTATTGCAAACGATATGGCACTTTTGACATTTTTGCCATTGGGTTATTTTGTGCTCACAAGTACGGGGAAAGAAAAGTATATGGCATTTACCTTCATAATGCAGAACATAGCCGCAAATCTGGGCGGTATGCTTACACCTTTCGGCAATCCGCAGAACTTGTATCTTTATTCTACATATAATATACCAAATCTTGAATTTGTGCAGATTATGGCACCGCCATTTGTTGTTTCTGTGATACTTATAACGGCTTGCTGTTTGTTTGTAAAACCCGAACCGTTGGTTCTGGATGATGAGAAAATAAAGCTGAACCCCGGAAGAACAGCGCTATATCTGGTACTGTTTGCATTATCTATACTTATTGTATTCAGGGGGATTCCTTATTGGACAGGGCTTGTGATAATTCCTTCTGTTTTGTTGATTGCCGACAGAAAAGCTTTGAAAATGGTTGATTATCCGTTGCTTTTGACCTTTGTGTTTTTCTTTGTGTTTTCCGGTAATATGGCGAGAATTGAGCTTGTCAGGAACTTTTTTTCTATGCTTCTGGAAAAAAACACGTTGCTTTTCAGTGTTTTGTCATGCCAGCTTATCAGCAACGTTCCTTCTGCAATTTTACTTTCACAGTTCACAGAAAACTATCCGGAGTTGCTTGTAGGTGTGAATATAGGAGGTGTAGGTACACTTATTTCATCACTTGCAAGCTTGATTACCTTTCGTGAATATATGAAACATAATCAAGGAAAAACCTTATATTATATAGGAATGTTTTCTTTGTATAATTTTGGATTCTTGATTTTGCTTATCTGCTTTATGCTTTTTTTGTCATAATAAACAGATGAATATGTTAAATTTTGTATTGAAATTTAATTTTGAATGTGTTAGAATGTAATAGACAAAAGATTTTCATAGATGTTAGGAGAAATAAAATGAAAAATATTACACTTGATTACAAATCCGCACTGAATTTTTTCAGTGAAGAAGAAATTGTAAATGTAAAGGAACAAGTGAAGACAGCACATAATGCTCTTCATAACAAAACCGGCGCAGGAAATGATTTTCTTGGCTGGGTAAGTCTTCCTGAAGATTATGACAAGGAAGAGTTTTCACGCATCAAGGCTGCAGCAGAAAAAATCCGCAAGGATTCTGATGTACTTATTGTTATTGGCATAGGCGGTTCATACTTAGGCGCAAAAGCTGCAATTGATTTTCTCACAGGACCTTTTTACAACTACAACTCAAAAACTCAGATTTTCTTTGCCGGAAACAGCATAAGCCCTAATTATATAAATGGACTTCTCAAAGCAATTGATGGCAAAGATGTTTCTGTGAATATTATTTCAAAATCGGGAACCACAACCGAGCCTGCTATTGCTTTCAGAATTTTCAAGGATTATCTTGAAAAGAAATACGGAAAAGAAGAAGCGAAATCAAGAATATACGCAACCACCGACAAAGCAAAGGGTGCACTCAAGAATCTTGCTGACAAGGAAGGTTATGAAACCTTTGTTGTTCCTGATGATGTAGGCGGAAGATTTTCGGTTCTCACAGCTGTTGGTCTTCTCCCAATTGCAGTATGCGGTGCTGATATTGACAAGCTTATGGCTGGTGCAAGGGAAGCTATGGACCTTTTTGCCTGTGATGATGTTTTTGAAAACGAATGCTATATGTATGCGGCAATCAGAAATATTCTTCACAGAAAAGGCAAGAATATCGAAATGCTTGTGAATTATGAGCCTGAGCTTCAATATTTCATTGAATGGTGGAAACAGCTTTACGGCGAAAGTGAAGGAAAAGACCAAAAGGGTATTTTTCCTGCCGGTGCAAGCTTCTCAACTGACCTTCATTCAATGGGACAGTATATTCAGGATGGTTTGAGAAATATTTTTGAAACAGTTCTTTATGTTGAAAATTCAAAAGAAGATATTGTTCTCGGAACTGATGCTGAGAACGTTGATGGACTCAATTTCCTCAGTGGAAAAACTGTTGATTTTGTGAACAAAAAAGCATTTGAAGGAACACTTCTTGCACATACGGACGGTGGGGTGCCCAATCTTGTAATCAAGCTTGCGGCTCTTGATGAGTATACTCTCGGTCAGTTGTTCTATTTCTTTGAAAAAGCGTGCGGTATAAGCGGATATATGCTTGGCGTAAATCCCTTCAATCAGCCAGGTGTTGAAAGTTACAAGAGAAATATGTTTGCTCTTCTTGGAAAACCCGGCTATGAAGCAGAAAAGGACGCTCTTGAAAAAAGATTAAAATAATTAAAAAAAACTATTGTTAATTTGGAAAAACTATGTTATACTTATGACAAGAAAAAAATACACCTAGGTGTATTCAAATGTAAAGAAGGGCGGTAACAGCTTATGATTAAAATTCACATTGGCCTTAAAGGCACAGGCAAAACCAAAAATTTGATTAACGACGTTAACGGAGCTTTGGCTCTCGAAAAGGGTAACGTTGTATGCATAACAGAAGGCAATCGCCTTATGCACGATATTGACAGAAAGGTCAGAATGATTAATACTGAGCAGTTTGACATAAAGAATTTTGATATGTTCACAGGTCTTCTCTGTGGCATTATTGCACAGGATTTTGATGTGACACATATTTTCATCGACAGCGTATTCAAGAGTGTTCCTGATGAAAGTATGGCGAACATTGATACTCTTATCGAAGCTATTGAGAAACTCGAAGCTCAGTTTAATACTTCATTTACACTTATGGTCAGCGCAGATGCTGCTGAGGCAACAGAGCTTGTCAAGAAGTATATGGCGTAGCTTGGTATTTGACACCGGAGTTTAAACTTGAAATTTGAGGGGAGCGGTCGGTTTTTGTAAAAAATCGACTTTGCTCCTTTCTGTGTTTTTTTATACGACAGAAAAATTTGTGAAATTTTGTCGAAAAATACCTAAAATAGAAAGGCTGAAAAACTATGCAGTATATTAGTACGAGAAACAGCGGCATAAAGGTTAAGTCTGCCGCTGCAATAAAAAAAGGTCTGTCCGAGGAAGGAGGACTTTTTGTTCCTGCCGAGATTCCCGCATTGACGCTTGATGATATCGCAAAGCTTGCGAAAAAAGATTATATAGAACGTGCGGTTTTTGTGCTCAAAAAGTATCTTACTGACTTTTTGGTAAAGGAAATTCGCGAATGTGCTGAAAATGCTTACGGCGGCGGAAAATTTGATACAGAAAACCCCGCTCCATTGGTGAATATAGGCGATGAATACAATGTGCTTGAGTTGTGGCATGGTCCAACATGTGCATTCAAGGATATGGCACTTCAGATTCTTCCGCATCTTCTTACAAAGTCAATGCAGAAGACAGGAGAGGACAAAACGGTTGTTATTCTTGTTGCAACTTCGGGTGATACGGGAAAAGCTGCCCTTGAAGGCTTTAAGGATGTTGAGGGTACAAAGATTGTTGTATTCTATCCCAGTGAAGGCGTAAGCAACATTCAAAAGCTCCAGATGATTACTCAGGATGGCAAAAATGTATTTGTTTCGGGCATAAAAGGAAACTTTGATGATGCGCAGTCAGGAGTAAAGACAATCTTCACAGATGAAAAAGCCAATGCTGATTTTGCAAAGAACAACTGTGTTATGTCTTCTGCAAACTCAATCAACTGGGGTCGCCTTGTACCGCAGATTGTTTATTATGTT
>SVKC01000051.1 GCA_015068655.1 Oscillospiraceae bacterium | reverse complement strand
ATGTACAGCGTGGCAAAGCCCACCAAAAAGAAGGTTGCCGGAGGTCTTTTGCTTTCAGCTGCGCTAACTTCAATTCTGACCGGTATAACCGAGCCTCTGGAGTTCACCTTCCTGTTCGTGGCGCCCATACTGTATGTCATTCACAGCGTACTTGCCGGAATATCGTTTATGCTGATGCATATTTTGAATGTCGGGGTTGGTATGACCTTCTCGGGCGGTGTTATTGACCTGTTTCTGTTCGGTATTCTTCAGGGCAATGACAAGACAAACTGGATAAACATTATCTGGGTAGGTATAATTTATTTTGCGGTATACTACTTCCTCTTCCGTACCCTTATCAGAAGGTTCAATTTTGTTACACCCGGCCGTGAGGATGACGAAGCAGACACCAAGCTTTACACCAGAAAAGACCTTAACGCATCAAAGGAAGATAAGTCGGCACTTATTTTAGAGGGACTTGGCGGCAAGGATAACCTTGTCAATGTTGACTGCTGCGCCACAAGACTGCGTGTAACCGTGAAAGACAGCTCACTTGTAAAGGATGCCGTACTGAAAGAAAGCGGTGCATCAGGTATAATCAAAAGCGGCTCGGGCGTTCAGGTAATTTACGGACCCCGTGTTACCGTTATCAAGAGTAATCTGGAAGATTATATAGAGTCTATTTCTTAATATTATCAGGAGCAGATTGACGGGACGATGTAGGCATCGTCCCCTACATATAAAAAAATTAAACTTTTTTCAAAAAAACTATTGACAAATGTAATAAAAAGTATTATACTATAAAAGCTGTTTGGAAATGCGAGCATGCTGGAATAGGCAGACAGGCACGTTTGAGGGGCGTGTGTCAACCGACGTGTGGGTTCAAGTCCCACTGCTCGCACCAAATACTTTTTTATTTCTACATCAATTTAATATTGCCGGATTGTGTAAAGGTAGCACAGCAGACTCTGACTCTGTTTGTCTGGGTTCGAATCCTAGTCCGGCAGCCAGAAAAAAGCCCGTATTTACGGGCTTTTTTGCATGTCTAAGAGCTTTCATCTAACCATTTTTCTAACATTTTTGCAAGAAAAATTCCGCAAAGCCTTATGAATTCTATATTTTCAGCACCTCGGCATAACGGTTTGCCGACTCAATTTTTGTTTTTACCATAATATGAGTATAGATATTTGCCGTGGTGGAAATATCGCTGTGTCCCAGCCATTCCTGCACTTCTTTAAGTGATAAACCAAGGGAAATCAACAAACTCGCCGTTGTATGCCGTAAATCGTGTATTCATCCTTAAAGCAAACACCTGAGATCAATGATGATACTGCACAGCTATCTATATCTTCCTTTTTTAAGGGCTTTTTTGTACTGCCTGCACAAACTGGTGCAGTTCACTCTGCATAAGAGGTTTTTTTAATTTAATGAGGTGCCGCTTTCCAAACTCACGCTTTTGTGATTATTTAAATACTATTTGTCACCTTCATATGCCGAAGCAATTTCAAGGTTACTATTGCTTACGATATTTATCATTTTATTCAGGACAGCGGTGTGCCTGCTGATTGTTGTATCAAAGACATTATGTATTTCGTGCTTGTGATCAGCGACATATTTTCTTTGCTTTTGAACAAGTTTATCCTTTGTCTCGTCATCGTGAAGAGTACAAGCAACAATAAGGTCACAGTAGAGAAGACACATTTTTGCGTGGTGCATAAGGTATTTCCAGTTACTGCACTTATTTTGGTATTTCTTGATGAATTTGTTTGAGAAATCCTTAATAAGCAATTTCGCCTCATCACAATTTTTCAGTATTACATCTTTGTTTTTGTGTTCTTCAAACTTGTAAAGGTCAAGAAGCTCGCTTAAAGTGCGGAGATATGCATAAACCTCGTGTCCCAGCTCGCCAAAATCTGCAGAATAGTATTCGTCACATATTTCTTCGAAATCAATATTTTTGTTCCAAAGAGTTTTAGCCATTGTATATGCAGCGATTCCCGTTGGGAAAGCAGCCTGATTTACCTGACAGCTTATCATACCGTTGAGCCCTATTTTTTCAAGGTTGGCCATATCCAGGTGCAATATTTTTGCTATATTGTAGCATCCGGGATCTGCGTATTGAGCTTCATAAAGGTGATAATCAAAAACAAAGCTGTCTCCGCCGAAGTGTTTCTGCCAGGACTTGAGCATTTCAAGATTCTCGCCATTTTTTTTGGGGAATTTAAGCTTGTTACGGACATAGGGTGGCACATTAATTTTTTCCGACTTGTCATAATCGATAAAATCCTTTCCGTAGGTCCTTGTAATAGGTGCGAACATCAGAATGAATCTGTCGGGGTTCTCGAACTTAATATGCTCTGGTGCCCACATCAAATCAACATACACAAGAAATACTATTTTTGCATCAATATTGTTTTCGGTGAGCTTCTTGTCAAGCTCATTAAGCACCATCACATAATAATCTGATGGGCGCATTTTTGAACACTCTTCGCATTCGCAATTGTTGTTTTCGCCATCCCCAATCCAAACGTGCATATGGGAAATTTCAGGATGTTTCTGGCAATAATCAACCACGGCATCTGCTATTTTTTCACGGACAATAGCCTGAGAGAAGCAGAGGTTTGAGTTGAGTGGCTGACCGTGCCAGAATGTACGTTCACCGTCAATAAGTGCAAGATACGGAGCAATTGATTCGGGAACAGTATCCACGGGTTGCCAGTCTGTAACATGCACACCAAAGGGCTCACAGGTCCACGAGTGACCAACGGCTTGATAATTCAAACTGCGTTTCACAATTTCTTCTTCCAGACGTTTAATCATATGGTCAACATCGTCGTCACTTACAGGAGACGCGGGAATTGTTGAAGGTCTTGCATTATTATACCAACGCTTGAAAAATTCACTGGGAGTCTGGAATTGAATATAGTAAGAGTTCATACCGACTTTAGGCAACCAGTCTATTGTATTATGCACATGTTCATAATTAACTTCGCCCTCGATACATATACCGCGGTGGCGGTATGAGGGGGATTCGTTCACATGTGCATTTATAATTTCTTTTTCAAGGTGAAGCGTGGGAATTCGTTCACCATCCTTGCCAGGATGTACCCAGCGACAGCCCAATTCAAACAATAATCGATAAACAGCCATAAGTACAGAACGTTCATTTGAACCACTGACAATACCACCACCGTTTGAAACGTCTATTAAAATGGTATCATCATTAGAATATGGAAGGCTTCCGTCAAGTCCAACCCAGAGAATATCCTTGCGCGAGAGATCCACTTCGTCATATACACGAGCATCAATAAATATACTCTGATCCATTTGTTTCAGATACCTTGCAAGTTCATCAAAAGCATACTTGATTGTTGGGTTTTTGCCAACACGTGCGAGAATAATGTTCATCATTGTAACTACCTACCTTTTCGCTGTATTTGATATTTAGAATTACACGGTTTTTCTCATATCTATGGGAGTGAGATCAAAATGTTTTTTGAAAGCGCATGAAATATATTCATCTAATATAAAATTTTAACGGGACCATATAATCCGCCTGCCAGGGAATCGGCGTGGAAAACATTTTCACGGTCTCGGAAGGGGGTCAACTGCCAATCCTGCCATTTGTCAAAGGACTTGGTGTAAAGATATTCGTTGGCGCCTGTGTTGGATACCCTTATTTCCAAAAGGTTGTCTTCTTTCAAGAGGTCACCCGAAATTTCGATGCTGTAGGGGGTCATAGCTTTTATCCCAACAGACTTACCATTTACAAACACTTCACAGGAGCAACAAACCTTTCCTAAATCCAAACGGATTTTGGAAACCTTTTCGGGCAATGAGAAACGGGTTTTGTATATTCCGCTTCCTGAAAATTCCTTGCCTGTGTATTCGCACCAATCACCAAGTTTCACAGGAATTTCAGCCTCGTCGATTAACTGATTTTCAAAATCCATAACTCCGATAACAAATCTTTTGGTGCGGCGGAAAGTGAAGTCCTGAAGAGTAATTTCCCTATCAAGTGTGTCCTCTTTTTCTGCGTTATCTGCATCGCCTTGCCACAAGAAAAGAATTTTACCTGATGGAAGCGTGAAGGTCAGTGAGTTCGGCTCAAAAATCTTTCCATTTTCTGCATCAAGAACAAAAATATTGTCTATGATTGAAACATCAAAGGTGCGTGGCGCATCTGCCTCGTTGAAGAGCATATACAAGGTGCCGTTGTCGCATGCACGAACACCAAGACGTACCAGGTCGGTTTCGCCGGAAATTGAAAGAGGAGAAGTGAAAGTGCCTTTTATGTCATCGATGAGAATTGCATCTTCAAGCCCTGCAAGAGTATCATTTGAGACAACAAAAACTTTTCCTCCACCAAGGCTAAATCTGCGAAGCACTTCTTTGGTTTTCTCAGGCATAAAGCGACACTCCGGAACAACAACTGCAGTGTAGTTTGTTTTGCCCATAACAATTTTTCCTGAATCAACAAGCTTTGAATCTGCAAGGGCAAACACATCATCATCTGCAATGTCAAAGAGCAGTCTTTCGTTTTCCATTTGTTTTGCAATTGCTTCAAAAGCTTCTGCAATCTGTTCGGTGTCTTTGCCTGACATCAAATCACATACAGGCATATAAAGGGCTATGTCTGCTGTGCGTTCGCCAAGGGATGCAAGATATGACATACGTTCCGCATATTCGTTAAAAACAGCAAGGTCGCTGTAACAAGCGTGCTTTTCGGTGAAAAACGGAAGCTCGCCCATCATCAAAAAGCCTCTGCGGTAGTAGGGAACGGCAAAGATGTTAAACAGGTTTATGCCACGGACAACCTGATAATTGAGCACATAGCGCATCTGGTTGAAATCAACACCTTCCCCGTAAACCCCCAGGGATTCGCTCATAGAGTATCTCTCTCCCACCTGCGCGGCGGCAGAGGAAGCATACCTTGGAAAGAAGTTATTTAGTGCTTCGCTCTTTTCTGCAGGATTTTCTTTTATTTCAGGGAAAATCTGTCGCCAAATCACGTCGATACCGGGGATGTCAAAGCAACGAAGAGCACGCAAAAGATTGAAATTGCCTGAGTCAATACAATTTCTGTAGGCTGTATGGTCAATGTCCATATGACCGGTGAATGCCATTCCGTTTTTGTTTGACCATTTCTTGTTTTTGAGCAAAAAGTTATCACAAAACAGTCTGCTGCATAAATCAAACCATGCAATTCTTGCACGGCTACCATCGATGGTTGGAGTGCGTTCGCCCAAAAGCTCAGGCAAGAATTTATGTATGCTGTAGCCATTTTCTTTTTCGAAAAGCTCTTCAATTTCTTCACGGAAAGGAACCTTTCGGGGAGCAGTAGGCTCATCAGTGAATACCGCAAGGAGAATATCACCAAATAATTCCTTGAGATAAGGCTTGTACGCCTCGTGTGTATATTCAATAAACTTGTCTGTTGCCTCAGCTCTTGTTACATCTGGCAGTTCAGGAATACCTGGTTCAAAGCGGTTTTTAAAATAATAATATTCTGTGATTTTACAATCGCTTTCAAAAACATAACCATTTTCAATTTGTGTATCATCGTCAAGAAGAGCAAGAATTGTATCATTTGCAGCTGTATATACATCGCCTTTTGAAAACTCGGCTTTGCGTGACGCAAGGCTTTGACGGCCGAACTCCGGATGCTCATTCATCACCTTACCACAAGCACCACCTGAGGGCCAGCCGCCTTCGTCATAAAACCACATATACATACCGCGTTTCTTGATACATTCGGCTGCGTAGCGATATTCTTCAAAATAAGGCTTTGTGAGGTAATCGGGTTCCAAAAGTGTCGGGACACTTGCAGGTCTGAATGTCTTTGGTTCCGCAATAATAGCAATAGCCTTTATTCCAAGCCGCTGCATTTCGTCAAGCTGGTTGTCGATTTCTTCCCGTGTTATAGGGCCATTCCAAATCCAGTTATAGACAGGTGAGTACAAAGAGGAAGGTGTTTTGAAGTTTTTAAGGGATAAGGAGTTTTCTTCTCCGTATAGTTTTTTAACGATACTTTCCATATTATATACCTCCTACTTAGAATTTGATTTAATGCTTTTTTAGTTTTTTCAAGAAGTAGAATGCCACAATCACAAAGAGAACATTCGAAACAATAATATATGCAGGCCAAACAGATTTTGCCACCAAGCCAAACACTGGAGGACCTATTAAAATGCCAAAATAAGCAGCTGCCATCTGTGTTCCCAAGACGGAAGCCGAATGCTTTTGACCAAAGTGGGTATGGGTGAGATACATAATATTGAGATATATCGGACCAACACCCATACCTATAAAAGTTATATAAATTACCAACAATAATCACATCGTAATCATTATTCCGCTATGTATTATTAAACAACGAATTTGCAGCTTATTTCTCGTTTGTCATATTATATGTTGGACAAAGCTCACGCCACACATCGGTATGTGCCTCACAGTCAAGGTAGTGGGCAAAACGTGCGTTTTCTCTATCAGTTGCATTTTCTGCATAACCTTCTCTTATAACCTTGATATAGTTATCTTTTACGGATTCACAAAAAGCATGCCATCCGGCTTTCCATTCGCCGTTTTTAAGTTCCTCATTGCGCTTTTCGAACTTTGAAAGAATTTCTTCTTTTTCTTCACCTTTGGCAATAGCTATTCCACCATCTTTGACAACAAAGGGAATAAACTCGATTTTGTTTGTTTTTGTATCATATTTAACAGCGAGACAATTATTCCAGATACTTTTATCTATCCAGTCCCATGAAACAACAAAATGGAAGTTTCCTTGTCCATATAGAATGTGACCGCCCATATATTCTTCATAGCATCCAATGCAATGACTATGCTGACAAAGAACAACATCCGCACCATTTTTCACCATTGCACGACAAGCCTTCATTACTCGTGGTGACGGATACTTGCAGAACTCTTTACCGCCGTGGTAAATGACAATAACCCTGTCGTTTTCTTTTTTTGCATTTGCTATATCTTCAATGGTGTCATATTCGTCATAAGGCCGTGAACCCATTCTGTCTTCAAGTGCATAAGAAAATTCGTGTTCGCACACGGCAATGATAGCAACCTTTTCTCCGTCCTTCTCAAAGACTATGTTTTTTCTCGAATCTTCATAGTTGTCTCCGAAACCGGTATATTCAATTCCGGCTTCATTGAGAGCATCAAGGGTGTCTTTTACTCCCTGCTTCCCAAAATCGAAAATGTGGTTATTGCTGAGCCCACAGCAGTTGACCCCAATTTCAGCAAGAACATCAGCGACTCCAGGTGTTGCCTTGAGGGCGGGACCGAATTTTTCAATTTCTTTTTTGCTGTCGGTGAGAGCACATTCAAGATTGACGAAGTTCATGTCATTCCCCTGAAAAACTGATATTGTATCATTGAAAAGCTTTTCGATTTCCTTCTCTTCAAACAATGGATTTGTTATTTCACTTGGTGAAAGGTCACCGAGAAGTAATGTTTTCATAAAGTTAGCTCCTGTCTATTAAAAATTGTCGTATTGTTTATACTATCACACACGTATATTTTGATTGTATGTTCTAAAACCCCAACAGCGCTTGTTGGGGTTTTAGCTACATACCTTATTTTTTCTCAGCTTCTTCTGCTTCTGCTGCGGCTGCTGCTTCTTGTTCTTCCAATTCCCTCAAATGTTCTCGCCAAGCATCCTTCTTTTTCTCAGCGTCATAAAGAGGTGGCTCAATGTAATCTCCTACCGTATATAAGAATACGTCATTGTCATCTTCCACCCAACCCATGAATTTGGTAACTATTTTGTAGCTATCGTGCTCATAGATCTTATAGTTATACTTTTCTGCAAAGACTTCGGTTGAAATAAAGGTCTTTCCGTTTGCTTTTGTAACCGAATCGCCTTCAAATACAACCTCAGAGCCGGCTCTTTTGAACACAACACTGTTTCCATTTATCTCAACATCTGCACCAACAAATGCTGCGGCATATTCAGCCTGGATATTACCTCCATGCGCTCCATCATTATATAGTCCTTTGTTGAAGAAAAGATTATCTGTGTCTGTTCCCACAAGCATGGTCCTGTCAAGTTTACTATCCTCCATTATATACGCAAGAGCGCCTTCAACATGATAAAATTCATTTCTAAGATGCAATTTTTCCCAGGACTTTGTGGAAACAATCTTGCTCTTGTCAATTGCATAATTGTATTCTGTAAAGTTAGATTTATTAGAACCATGTACCCTCCCTCGGTACCCATAAATCTAAGATACACCGCCTTGTCATCAGCAAAAACACCTACATTCATATTGTTTCCTGCAACATTTCCATATCTAGCATGGTCATAGTTTGCTTCCTTCACAGTTCCTACATACTCCCAAGTTGTACCCTCGTCATAGCTTACTGCAAGAGCAAATCTTTCTCTGGGGAACTGTGCATTTGGAAGCTTGTCATAACCCCAGTCATAGCCCCATGCTGCCCACCATGTCTTTGGATTTATAGGATCCTTTGTTACATTGAAACAGTTAACATTTGCCTCAAAAGGCGTCGATCCAATAAAGCTGAAATCAAAGGTCGTTCCATTATCGTGTGAATCAATATAGTTGATAGAGCCGGGACCTGATCTGAAGTACATTCTGATTGTTCCGTCACTGCGTTCCAAGGCAACAGACTCAGCCAAAACCATTCCGATTTCCTGTGAACGAACAATGTCTGAGGTCTGCCATGTCAAACCATTATCATCTGAATAGAAAATTGTTTCAGCACCATAGTCCTCAGATGCCCATCCGCCACCAGTTTCATCGCCGCGGGCGTTTATAATTCTTCCTGTTGAGGTCTTGTATGCACGGTTATCCATACCGGTATCACCCGGTTTTTCCGGACGAATTATTGAATAATGCTGCCAGGTCTTTCCTTTATCCTTGGATATATAAGTGTACTGATAATATGCATCTCCACCTTCAACTGCCGCAGGATGATAAATACCATGGTCAATGGCCAAAATATCGCCATTGTCAAGGTGAACAAATGAATTGAACAGCTTTGCTCCACCAGCATCATATGGAACCTCTGTAAAGGTTTTGCCACCGTCATCAGTGAATAAATACTTCGATGCCATTGCACCTTCACCAGCGAAATATGTACCTTCATCGGTCATAAAGCCTCTTGTGAAATAAACACCTGGATCGTGATAAACAAGCATACCCATAACAGGCTTTGAGTTTCCTCTGTATTTTATATTGTAAATATCTGCCGAGTTTTTCAAGGTAGCAAAGCCAATATTTCCGTTGTTATGACAGGTTGAATATCCTGAAATAACCTTTTTCCCATCAATGAAAAGTTCAACCAATTCCTGGTCTTTCACTTTATCTCTCTTTGTTTTGATGGTCCAGTTGACAGTGCTTCCAACAGGGAGAGTTCCGCTAACCTCAGTGATTTTTGTGGTCCTTTCTCTGACAGTTTCACCAAGCTCAAACTTCTGGGTTTCAAAGTTGTAGCCAACAAATCCACCAACAGTATCCTGCTTTCCGAAAATATACCAAAAGCCACCTTCATCATTTTTTATCTGAATATCAGCACTAACATCAGCCTTTGAAGCCACCACATCAATTGCAGCCCAACCACCTGTTTCGTTGGTGCTATTAATCGTTACTTTGCCCTTCTTTTCATCGATGACAAATTTAGCACCTTCACTTTTCCAATAATCTGATGTTGAGTAGAGGCTCTTGCCGTCAAACTCGTCTTCGTAATAATATACATCTGATGCATCTGATATGGAGAACTTTTTAATAACGCTGCCATTTTCGATATCAAAAGCTACAC
>SVKC01000004.1 GCA_015068655.1 Oscillospiraceae bacterium | reverse complement strand
CCCCCTTTCTTTAGAAAATGAGAGGATGGCATAACCGCCCAGCTTTTACACTGTTTTAAATCTTGCCTGAAATTATTATATAACAAAAGGAAGAATTTTGCAAGAAAAAATTGGTCCTTTGGTTCGCTTACAATCCCTCCACCACCTTCGGTGGTCCCCCTCCCTTTACACAAGGCTTTGGAGAGTGAATATATTAACCAACAAAAAACAGTTGACAAAATACGAAATATCCTATATAATAAAAATACAAAAAGGCAAGACCTCAAACGGTTATGCCATAAATAGACTATTTTTTACAATAGCCGACCTTGGCAGAGGGCGGCTATTGTGCTTTTATGGAAAAAATTATCAGAAGTATGATAATTTCTAAAATTGCAAAGAGCAATTTTTTTGCCATATGTAGCAATATGCTTACTTTTCATAAGCATTCCCCCTTTCATAAACTCAGCACAAAGCTTGTATGTAAAGGTGGACATAACCGCCGGTGTAAACACCGTTAAGAAATCTTGCCTGAAATCATTATATAACAAAAGGAAGAATTTTGCAAGAAAAAATTGGTTCTTTGGTTCGCTTACAATCCCTCCACCACCTTCGGTGGTCCCCCTCCCTTTACACAAGGCTTTGGAGAGTGAAGGAAAATTTTTTAAAAAAATTTGAAAAAAATACTTGACTTTTGCATTAAAAGTGTAGTATAATATCAGGGCGTGACAAAGACATACGATGATTCCGGAGGTAGCAGCTCTTGTTTTTTCGAGAGACTGGAAATTTCGGAGGAGATTGTCCGGTTTTCAAAACAGGGCGGAAGGTCACACTTTCAATTGAATACAGCAAGATTTTCGGGCTCAGTATGCTGATGGGCTCGGATTGCGTTGTGTTTATGCCCCGAAACCGCATCTTTGTGAAAGCAAAAATAGAGGTTCGGGTTTTATTATTTAGCTGTGCGAAACGCCCGGCACAGCGGAAAAATCAAAAGTAATTTTTGAAGGAGGGTACAGCATGGCAGCTGAGAAGATCAGAATCAGACTTAAGGCTTATGACCACAATCTTATCGACCAGAGTGCCGAGAAGATTGTTGAGACAGCCAAGAGAACAGGAGCTAAGGTTTCAGGACCTATCCCGCTCCCCACAAAGAAGGAAGTCGTTACAATCCTCAGAGCAGTTCACAAGTACAAGGACAGCCGTGAGCAGTTCGAACTCAGAACTCACAAGAGATTGATCGACGTTTTGGCTCCCAACGCCAAGACTATTGACGCACTCAAGCACCTTGATTTGCCGGCAGGTGTAGACATCGAGCTCAAGATATAGTTGAGTATTTCCGGTAAAAAAATTTTGGTCATGTTGGCGTTTTTCGTCAACCAATAACCCGCATGTATGTTTGTTTTCAAACCGATGCGTGTGAATAGGAGGAAAAATTATGAAAAAAGCAATCTTAGGCAAAAAGCTCGGTATGACTCAGATTTTTGCAGAAGACGGTACACTCATTCCTGTTACAGTAATTGAAGCAGGTCCCTGCAGTGTAGTTCAGAAGAAGACAGCTGAAGTTGACGGTTACGTTGCTGTTCAGGTTGGCTTCGAGGACAAGAAAGAAAAGAACGTAAACAAGCCTATGAAGGGTCATTTCGCAAAAGCAGGCGTTGCTCCCAAGAGATACCTCAGAGAGTTCAAGCTTGACAATGCGGCTGATATGAATGTTGGCGACGAAATCAAAGTTGACATCTTTGAAGCAGGCGACATCCTTGACGTTACTGGTACAAGCAAGGGTCACGGATATGCTGGCACAATCAAAAGATGGGGAACTCACAGAGGTCCTATGACTCACGGTAGCCATTATCACAGAGGACCCGGTTCTTTGGGTGCTTGTTCATCACCCTCACGTGTTTACAAGGGTAAGAGACTTCCCGGACATTACGGTGTTGACAAGGTTACAATCCAGAACCTCAGTCTTGTAAAAGTAGATACAGAACGCAACCTTCTTTTGGTTAAGGGTTCAGTTCCCGGTCCTAAGGGCGGTTTGCTCGTAGTTAAGAACGCAGTTAAGGCAAATGCCTAAGCTGAGAGAGAGGAGGATATAAGATATGCCTACAGTAGCTTTATATAACACAACCGGTGCTAAGGTTGGTGATATAGAATTGAATGACAGCGTGTTTGGTGTTGAGGTTAGACCTGACGTTATGCATGAAGTAGTTGTGAACTACCTTGCAAACCAGAGACAGGGCACACAGAGCACAAAAACACGTACAGAAGTAAGCGGCGGCGGAATTAAGCCCTGGAGACAGAAGGGTACCGGCCGTGCAAGACAGGGTAGTATCCGTGCTCCACAGTGGGTTGGCGGCGGCGTAGCCCTCGGTCCCAAGCCCAGAGATTACAGATACTCAGTAAACAAGAAGGTAAGAAGACTTGCTCTCAAGTCTGCTCTTTCTTCAAAGGTTGTTGACAATGACATCATCGTTCTTGAAGATCTTAAGCTTGATGAAATCAAGACAGCTAAGATGGCTGAAATCCTGAAGAACCTCGGTGTTACTGAAAAAGCCCTCATCGTTCTTCCTGAAAACGACAAGAATGTTGTTTGTTCAGCAAGAAACATCAAGGGTGTTGACACAACTTTCGTTGGCGCAATCAACACTTACGAGGTACTTGGACATACAAAGTGCATCATCGTGAAGGATGCAGTTTCAAAACTCGAGGAGGTGTACGCATAATGAAAAAGACAGCTTATGATATTATCAGAAAACCCATCATCACAGAACAGAGTATGGCGGCTGTTGCTGAAAAGAAGTACACTTTCGTAGTTGACAAGTCTGCTAACAAAATCCAGATTAAAAAAGCTATTGAAGAAATCTTCAAGGGTGTAACAGTTCAGAAGGTAACAACCATCAACTACATCGGAAAACCCAAGAGAATGGGCGTTCATGTAGGTAAGAGAGCTGACTGGAAGAAAGCAGTAGTTAAGCTTACTGAAGACAGCAAGACCATCGAGTGGTTTGAAAACTAAGAACCACAAAAATCGTAGATTAAGGAGATGTAAAAATGGGAATTAGAAAATATAATCCTACAACACCTTCGCTGCGTCAGATGACTGTTTCTACATTTGAGGAAATCGACAAGAAGGAGCCCGAAAGATCACTTCTTCGTCCCCTTCACAGCAAAGCTGGTCGTAACTCTTACGGAAGAATTACAGTTAGACACCGTGGCGGCGGCACAAAGAGAAAATACAGAGTAATCGATTTCAAGAGAAACAAGGACGGTATCCCCGCAACTGTTCTCGCAATCGAATACGATCCTAACCGTAGCGCAAACATTGCTCTTCTCCAGTATGAAGACGGAGTAAAGACTTACATCATCGCTCCTGTTTCACTGAAGAAAGGTGACGTTGTTGTTTCAGGTAAGGGTGCAGATATTAAGCCCGGCAACACACTTGAAATTGCAGACATCCCTGTTGGTACACTTATTTACAACGTTGAGCTTTATCCCGGCAAGGGCGGTCAGCTCGTTCGTAGTGCAGGTGTTTTTGCACAGTTGATGGCAAAAGAAAACGGTTATGGTCAGGTAAGACTTCCCTCCGGTGAAGTTAGACTGGTTCGTCTTGACTGTCGTGCTACAATCGGTCAGGTTGGTAACACAGATTACGAAAACATCAACCTTGGTAAAGCCGGCAGAAAACGTCATATGGGCTTCAGACCCACAGTTCGTGGTGTTGTTATGAACCCCAATGACCATCCTCACGGCGGTGGTGAAGGTAAGTCACCTATCGGTAGACCCTCACCTGTTACTCCCTGGGGTAAGCCTGCTCTTGGTTACAAGACAAGAGACAAAAAGAACAAGACAGACAAGTTCATCGTTAAGCGTCGTAACGCTAAATAATTTTAAGGAGGTCACTTCATGGGTCGTAGTATTAAAAAAGGACCTTTCGTTGATGCGAAGTTGCTTGCAAAGATTGTAGCAATGAACGAAAAGAACGAAAAAGTCGTTATTAAAACATGGTCAAGAGCATCTACTATTTTCCCTGAAATGGTTGGTCATACAATCGCAGTTTATGACGGCAGAAAGCATGTTCCCGTTTATGTAACAGAGGACATGGTTGGTCATAAGCTTGGAGAATTCGCTCCAACTAGAACTTACAAGGGTCATGCAGGTGCTAAAACTTCTAAATAATCTTTGAGTTAATGAAGTTTTTTCTGTGAATTAATAGGAAAGGAGCTGCAGAGCAATGGAAGCAGTAGCAAAGGTTACTCACGTACGCATCGCTCCCAGAAAGGTGCGTATAGTTATAGATTTAATCAGAAACAAGCCGGTTGGCGTTGCTCTTGGTATTCTCAAGAACACTCCCAAGGCTGCAAGCCCGGTTGTTGAAAAGTTGTTGTTGTCTGCTATGGCAAACGCTGAAAACAACCACAGTATGAATGTTGAAAATCTTTATGTTTCAGAAGTATTTGCGGATCAGGGCCCCACACTCAAGAGAGTTCAGGCCAGAGCTCAGGGACGTGCCTTCAGAATCAACAAGAAGACAAGTCACATCACTTTGAAACTTAAAGAAATGGAATAATCTTGAAAAAGGAGGTAATTTAGCATGGGTCAGAAGGTTAATCCCCACGGTATCCGAGTTGGTATTATAAAAGACTGGGATTCACGTTGGTACGCTGACAAGAAGAACTACGGCGATAATCTCGTTGAAGATTACAACCTCAGAGTTTTCCTCAAGAAAAAGCTCTATCTCGCCGGCGTTGATAAAATTGAAATAGAAAAGTTCGCAAACAAGATTCGTCTTTCTATTCACGCTGCTAAGCCCGGTATTGTTATCGGTAAGGGCGGTAGTGAAATTGACAAGCTGAAGAAGGAAGTTGAAGCTCTTACAGGCAAGACAGTTATTCTTAACGTAATCGAGGTTAAGACACCTGATCTTTGTGCTCAGCTCGTTGCTGAGAACATTGCATCACAGCTTGAGAGACGTATCTCCTTCAGAAAAGCTATGAAGCAGTGCATGGCAAGAACTATGAAGCTTGGTGCAAAGGGTATCAAGACAGCAGTTTCAGGTCGTGTAGGCGGTGCAGAAATCGCTCGTACAGAGCAGTATCATGAGGGTACTATTCCGCTGCAGACACTTCGTGCTGACATTGATTATGGTTTTGCTGAAGCTGACACCACTTATGGTAAGCTCGGTGTAAAGGTTTGGATTTACAAGGGCGAAGTTCTTGCAGAAGGCAAGAAAGGTAGAGAAACAAAAGCTCCTGCCAAGAAAGCGGAAGGAGGAAGAAAGTAATGTTATCACCAAAAAGAGTTAAATACAGAAGAGTTATGCGTGGCAGAATGAAGGGCAAGGCTTCTCGCGGTAACAAGGTTGTTTACGGTGAGTTCGGTCTTCAGGCTCAGTCTCCCGCTTGGATTACAAGCAACCAGATTGAAGCAGCCCGTATTGCTATGACACGTTATACAAAGAGAGGCGGTCAGGTTTGGATTAAGATATTCCCCGACAAGCCTGTAACAGAGAAGCCTGCTGAAACTCGTATGGGTAGTGGTAAGGGTTCACCTGAGTACTGGGTTGCAGTTGTTAAGCCCGGCAGAATATTATTTGAAATCGGCGGCGTTAGCGAAGAAGTAGCTAGAGAAGCTATGCGTCTTGCTATGCACAAGCTTCCTCTCAAGTGTAAGTTTGTGAGAAAAGCCGATCAGGAAATGGAAGGTGAAATGTAATGAAAATAAATGAGATCAGAGACCTTTCAGCACAGGAAATAAACGATAAGATTCAGGACCTTAAAAAGGAGCTTTTCAACCTTCGTTTTCAGGATGCAATGAACCAGCTTGACAATCCCATGAGAATCGTTGCAGTAAAGAAGGATATTGCTAGGCTCAAGACAGTTCTGAAGGAACAAGAGCTTGGCCTTAATGCCAACGTAAACTAATAGGAGGTGTAAGGTCTAATGGAAGAAAAGCGTAATTATCGTAAAACCAGAATCGGTGAAGTTGTCAGCGACAAGATGGACAAGACAATCGTTGTTGCTATCAAGGACAGCGTTAAGCACCCGGTTTACAAAAAGGTTATGAAGAACACCTACAAGCTCAAGGCTCATGACGAAAACAATGAGTGCGGCATAGGTGATAAGGTAAAAGTAATGGAAACCAGACCTTTGTCAAAGGACAAGAGATGGAGACTGGTTGAAATCGTTGAAAAAGCTAAATAAGTTGGCTTTTCCGCAAACTATGATTTTAGAATAGGAGGAAATCCATTATGGTACAGCAGCAGACTTTGCTTAAAGTTGCTGACAACAGCGGTGCAAAAGAACTTATGTGCATCCGTGTTCTCGGCGGCTCATACCGTCGTTATGGCAACATCGGTGATGTTATCGTAGCTTCCGTTAAAAAGGCAGCTCCCGGCGGTGCAGTAAAAAAAGGTGATGTTGTTAAAGCGGTTATCGTACGTAGCGTTCAGGGCGTGAAGAGAGCTGACGGCTCAAAAATCAGATTTGATGAAAACGCAGCAGTTATTATCAAGGATGACAAGACTCCCAGAGGTACACGTATATTTGGCCCAATCGCCAGAGAACTTCGTGAAAAAGATTACATGAAAATCCTGTCTCTTGCTCCTGAAGTTCTGTAATAAGTTCTGAAACAAGGAATGATTTGTTTCTTCCGGCGGAACGCCCGAAGGAGCGGAAAAATTCCTGAAAGTTTAAAGTTGTAATTCCTGAGTAATTGCGAAAGGAGGAAAAAACATGAGTACAAAAATGCATGTTAAGACCGGAGATAAGGTTGTTGTGCTTTCAGGTAAGGATAAGGGCAAGAAAGGCAAGGTTCTTTCTGTAAACCCCGAAAAGCGCACAGTTATTGTTGAAGGTGTTTCAGTTGCAACAAAGCATAAGAAACCCCGCCGTATGGGTGAAACCGGTGGTATTATCAACCAGGAAACTCCCATATACGCAAGTAAGGTAATGAACGTTTGCGCAAAGTGCAAAGCCGCTACAAGAATCGGCAGAAAGGTTCTGGAGGACGGAACACATGTTCGTTACTGCAAGAAGTGCGGAGAAACATTTGCTGATTAATTTGAAACCAGAAGAAAGGAGGCAAACGTATAATGCGACTTGAAGAACGTTATACAAAAGAAATTAAAGACGCTTTGATGAAGAAATTCGAATACAAAAGCGTTATGCAGATACCCAAGCTCGACAAGGTTGTTATCAACATCGGTGTGGGTGAAGCAAAGGAAAATTCAAAGGCTATTGATTATGCTATGAACGACCTTGCTTTGATTACAGGTCAAAAGCCTGTTATCACAAAGGCAAAGAAGTCTGTAGCTCAGTTTAAAGTCAGAGAAGGTATGAACATCGGTTGTAAGGTTACTCTCAGAGGTGCAAAGATGTACGAATTCGTTGACAGACTGTTTAACGCAGCTCTTCCCCGTGTTCGTGACTTCAGAGGTATCAACCCCAATGCTTTCGATGGCAGAGGTAACTATTCACTGGGTATTAAGGAACAGCTTATTTTCCCTGAAATAGATTATGATAAGATTGATAAAATTCGCGGTATGGATATTATTTTCGTTACCACAGCACAGACAGACGAGGAAGCTCGTGAGCTTCTTACACTTATGGGTGCTCCCTTCACAAAATAATTGTGAAGTAACGGAATGTCCATTCAACATCTCAGAAATGGAGGAGATTAAAGCTTATGGCAAAGAAGGCTATGGTTTTAAAGCAGCAGAAAGAACAGAAGTATTCTACTCGTGAATACAACAGATGCAAAATCTGCGGCAGACCCCACGCTTACCTTCGTAAGTTCGGTATCTGCAGAATCTGCTTCCGTGAATTGGCTTACAAAGGTCAGATCCCCGGAGTGAAGAAGGCATCCTGGTAAAATACAGACTGTTCTGTCTGAGAAACAAAAAAATCAAAGTAGGAGAGTCAAGTGGTTAAAATTTTTGATTCGGATAACCAAACTGACTCACAAAATCCGATAAAAAGGAGGATAAATATGCACATCACAGATCCGATAGCAGATATGCTTACAAGAATCAGAAACGCAAACAATTCAAGACATGCGACAGTTGATATTCCTGCATCAAATATGAAAAAGGCTATTGCAAAGATTTTGCTTGATGAAGGTTATGTAAAGAATGTTGAGTATATTGATGACAGCACACAGGGTATAATCAGAATTACTCTCAAGTATGCTGAGAACAAGCAGAAGGTTCTCACAGGGCTCAAGAGAGTTTCAAAGCCCGGTCTCAGAATATACGCATCTAAGGAAGAACTGCCCCAGGTACTGAAAGGTTTGGGTATCGCAATTATTTCTACATCAAAGGGTATTATGACAGACAAGGAAGCTCGTCGCCAGAATGTTGGCGGTGAAGTTCTCGCATTTATTTGGTAAGAAAGGAGGAAGATCACTATGTCACGTATAGGAAAGCAGCCTATTGCAATACCTGCAGGTGTTGATGTTACAATAGGTGCAAATAATGAAATCACAGTAAAGGGTCCCAAGGGTACTCTTGTTCAGACAATGTCTGCTGATATGATTATCAAGAAAGACGGTGAAGCAGTTGTTGTTGAACGTCCATCTGACGTAAAGGAACACAGAGCACTTCACGGTCTTACAAGAACTCTTATTGCTAACATGGTTACAGGTGTAAGTGAAGGCTTCACAAAGACACTTGAAATCAACGGTGTTGGATACCGTGCAGCAAAACAGGGCAACAAGCTTGTTATGAACCTTGGTTATTCACACCAGGTTGAAATGGAAGAGCCTGATGGCATTAAAATTGATGTTCCTCAGCCCAACCAGATCATCATTTCGGGTTATGACAAACAGAAAGTTGGTCAGTTTGCCGCACAGGTAAGAGAAAAGAGACCGCCTGAACCTTATAAGGGCAAGGGTATCAAGTATGTTGAGGAAGTTATCAGACGTAAGGAAGGTAAGACAGGTGCTAAGAAGAAATAATAAATTTCTTCCCATGCAAATGTTTGCAGCCTGAGTGATAACTCACCAAAATCAGATTCATACTAAACCGCAAGGAGGTGCAAGTTAGAATGATTAAAAGAAAGAACAAGGAAGAGGCTAGACAGGCTAGACACGCAAGAGTCCGCAAAAAAGTTTCAGGTACTCCCGAAACTCCCAGACTTTGTGTTTACAGAAGTCTCAAGAATATATATGCACAGATAATCGATGATACAACAGGCAAAACTTTGGTTTCTGCTTCAACTCTTGATGCAGACCTCAAAGCTAACTACGGCGGCAACAAGGAAGCTGCAAAGGCTGTTGGTATGTTAATCGCAAAGAAGGCTCTCGACGCCAATATCAAAGAGGTTGTTTTTGACAGAGGCGGTTACGTTTATCACGGCAGAGTTGCTGAACTCGCAGCAGGTGCTCGTGAAGGCGGTCTGGACTTCTAATTTTCGGATTGCATAGAAAAATGTGTTAATTACATTGAAAGTCAGTTTTTGAAAGAGGTGAAAAACAATGGCAGAAAGAGTAGAGATAACCAAAAAGCAGGAGCGTATTGATGCAGATACGCTTGATATAAAGGAAAAAGTAGTTTCTCTTAATCGTGTATCAAAGACTGTTAAGGGTGGTAGAACAAGCAGATTCAGCGCACTCGTAGTTGTTGGTGACGAAAACGGTCATGTTGGATACGGTATGGGTAAGGCAGCCGAAGTTCCGGATGCTATCCGCAAGGGTATCGACGAAGCTAAGAAGAACATGATTACTGTTCCTCTGGTAAAGACTACAATTCCTCACGAAATCATCGGTGAATACGGCGCAGGCAGAGTTCTTCTCAAGCCCGCTGCTGAAGGTACCGGTGTTATCGCCGGCGGTCCCGCACGTGCGGTTTTGGAACTTGCCGGTATCCGTGATATCAGAACAAAATGTCTCAGAAGCAACAATCCCAAGAACGTTGTTTCAGCAACAGTTCAGGCTCTCGCAGCTCTCAAGAGCGTAGAAGAGGTTGCAAAGCTCAGAGGCAAGAAGCCTGAAGAAATTCAGGGTTAATTTTAGTAGTTAACGACCAAGAGAGATAGGAGGTTTTTTCCTTGGCTAACACATTGAAAGTAACACTTGTAAAAAGTACAATTGGTTGCAAAAAGGATCAGATCGCAACTGTTGAAGCTCTGGGTCTCAGAAAGCTTCATATGTGCGTTGAGAAACCTGACAATCCTCAGATCAGAGGTATGATCTTCAAAGTTTCTCACCTGGTTAAGGTTGAAGAGGCGTAAATAATTCTCGCCTCATATATTGATAAAAAATAAAGAGGAGGTGTACTCAATGAAACTTCATGAATTATCTCCGAGCGAAGGCTCAAAGAAGAATAATTTCAGAGTAGGTAGAGGTCACGGTAGCGGTAACGGCAAGACAGCCGGCAAGGGCCACAAGGGTCAGAACGCAAGATCAGGCGGCGGTGTTCGCCCCGGTTTTGAAGGTGGCCAGATGCCTATTTACAGAAGACTTCCGAAACGTGGCTTTACAAACATCTTTGCAAAGGAATATGTTTCTGTTAACGTAGAAGTTCTTAACAAGCTGGACTGCACAGAAGTTACAGCTGAGGTTCTTAAGGAGAACGGTATCATTTCAAAGATTTGTGATGGTGTTGTTATCCTTGGCCGCGGTGAGGTTAACAAGGCTTTCACCGTTAAGGCGAAAAGATTCAGCAAGACTGCTGAAGAAAAGATTATTGCTGCCGGCGGAAAGGTTGAGGTGGTATAAATGTTTGAAACAATTAGGAATGCATGGAAAGTTGCAGACCTGAGAAAGAAACTCCTTTATACCATCGGTATGATTATTATTTTCCGTCTCGGTTCTGCAATCCCGGTTCCTATGCTTAACCCCGATGTAATGGGCGAAGCACTCAAGGCAACAGAGAACTCTCTGCTTGGCTTTATGAACGTGATTTCCGGTGGTGCTTTCGAAAATACTACTATTTTTGCAATGAGCATTACACCTTATATCAATGCGTCCATTATTATGCAGCTCCTTTGTGTGGCTATTCCCGCACTTGAGAGATTGCAGAAGGAAGGCGAAGAAGGCAGAAAGAAGATTGCTCAGATTCAGAGAGCGGCAACTATTGTTCTTGCTCTTATTCAGGCTATTGGTCTTTACTTTATGCTGGACAGAACCTTCCACGCAGTTACAAACCCCGGCTGGGGTGCTGCTGTTGTAATTGTTACAACATTTGTTGCAGGTACTGCATTCCTTATGTGGCTTGGTGAGCAGATTACCGAAAAGGGTGTCGGCAACGGTATTTCGCTTATTATCTTTGCCGGTATCGTTTCAGGCGGTCCTGCTATGGCTATGTCACTCTGGACAAGAATGTCAAGTGGTAATACATGGGATATTGTTTCTACAATTCTTCTTCTTGTTATCGCTTTGGTTGTTATTGCTTTCATCGTTGCTATGCACGATGCTGAAAGAAGAATCAACGTTCAGTATGCAAAGCGCGTTGTAGGCAGAAAAATGTATGGCGGACAGAGCACTCATATTCCCATCAAGGTTGCATCAGCAGGCGTTATGCCTATCATTTTTGCAATGTCAATTATGTCTTTCCCCGGAACAATTGCTTCGTTCTGCGGTGTACAGGCAGGTGACCAGGGCTTCTGGGGAACATTCCTCACATACCTGACACCTACTTCATGGGTATATGCAATTGCTTACTTCTTCCTCATCATCTTCTTCACATATTTCTATACAGCTATTCAGTTTAATCCCATTGAAATGGCTAACAATATCAAGAAGAACGGTGGTGCAATTCCCGGTCTCCGTGCCGGTAAGGACACGTCAGACTTCATAAACAGAGTTCTTTCTAAGATTACTCTTGCAGGTGCAATTTTCCTTGCTATCATTGCGGTTATTCCGATTTTTATGAATATCGCTTTGGATATCAACAACTTTGCAATTGGCGGTACTTCGCTTATCATTGTTGTAGGTGTTGCTCTTGAAACAGTAAATCAGCTTGAATCTCAGATGCTTATGAGACACTACAAGGGATTTTTGGAATAAGATTTCAAGGACTTCGGTCCGTAACTTTGCAGGGGATGCCTTAGAACAAGTACGTTTTAAGGTAGCCCCTTGTGGAGTTTTTTGACAAAACAATGTCGAATATCTTTTTAATTTATAGAATTTTGCGTTTTTTGAAATATAGGAAAGGTGTGACCTTAAATGAATCTTATTATTTTGGCTGCTCCCGGTGCAGGTAAAGGCACACAGGCAGAGGCACTCAGTAAACACTTTGGTATTCCCACAATTTCAACAGGAGCAATCCTTAGAAAAAATATTGCTGACGGCACGGCTCTCGGCGAAATTGCGGCAAAATACATCAATGACGGAAAATTTATTCCCGATGATGTTATGATTGATGTTGTGAAAGACAGACTTTCTGCTGAGGACTGCAAGAACGGTTTTATTCTTGACGGATTCCCCAGAACTCTCGCTCAGGCAGAGGCACTTGATGCATCAGATGTAGATATTGATGCAGTTCTCACTCTTGAGGTTGAGGACGAGACAATAATTGAAAGACTTTCCGGCAGACTTGAATGCAAGGCTTGCGGAAGTTCATATCACAAGCAGCACAAGCAACCGAAAAAACAGGGCATTTGTGACAATTGCGGCGGTGAGCTCACAACAAGAGCTGACGACAAGCCGGAGATTATCAAGGAACGACTTGAAACATATTACAAGCAGACTGCTCCCTTGAAGACCTTCTATGCTGAAAAGAATATGCTCAGAACAGCTGTTGGTCAGGATGCTGTTGCTGATACGACAAAAGCGGTACTTGCTGCTCTTGAAGACTGATTCGGTCGGAGAAAAAATATGATTACTATTAAATCAAAATATGAAATTGAATGTATGAAGGCTGCCGGAAAGGTGACTTATGAGGTGTTGAAGCTTCTGGAGGAAATGATAAAGCCGGGAATTTCAACAATTGAGCTTGACCGGGCTGCCGAAAAATATATACGAAGTCAGGGCTGTGTTCCTTCGTTCAAAGGCTACGGCGGATTTCCCGGAAGTGTATGCATCAGCGTTAATGATGAGGTTATTCACGGAATTCCGGGCAAGCGTACCCTGAAAGAAGGAGATATTGTGAGCTTTGACGTTGGTGCTTGCTACAAGGGTTATCACAGCGATGCGGCACGTACTCACGGAGTTGGAGAAATTAGTGTTGAAGCACAGAGACTTATTGATGTTACGCGTGAATGCTTTTTTGAAGGAATAAAGTTTGCAAAGGACGGATTCCGTATTTCGGACATTTCTGCGGCAATACAGAAACACGCTGAAGATAACGGTTTCAGTGTTCTCAGAGAATACTGCGGACACGGACTCGGAAAAGAGCTTCACGAAGAACCTGAGATTCCCAATTATGCAGCACCCGGAAGAAGAGGCGTCAGAATCAGACCCGGTATGACAATTGCTGTTGAGCCGATGGTTAATCAGGGTTCAAAGGAGATTTATGTGGCTGATGATGACTGGACCGTTTTGACAGAGGACGGAAAGCTTTCGGCTCATTATGAGAACAGTGTTCTTGTGACAAACGGTGAGCCGTTTTTGCTCACTCTCTGTGAGTAAAATCTATTGTGGATTGATTTTGAACATTTATATTCAAATGAGGTACATTAAATATGGAAGATGGTTTTAATATTGGAGATATAGTCTTGTCAAAAATGGGCAGAGACAGCGGAAGACATTATATTGTTGTGAGCACTGATGAAAACTATGTCTTTATTTGCGACGGAGATTATCACAAGGTCGCAAAACCAAAAAAGAAAAAAATGAAGCACGTGGAGGCAACGGGCAGCCGCAGTGAATACGTTGCAGGAAAAATCGCAGAGGAAGCCAAGACCACAAATACCGAGCTGAGACGTGCAATTGCTGAGTTTGAGGGAACAGAAAATGTACCAGTTCAGCAGGACGAAATGTAAAAAGCCGGCGGCGGTGACTTGTCTCCGTATGCCGCTGATTTAAAGATATTTTACGGGAGGTGAAGGAATGGCTAAGGAAGATGTTTTGGAGGTTGAAGGTACAGTCCTTGAAGCACTGCCTAATGCAATGTTTCAGGTTGAGCTTGAAAACGGTCACAAAATTCTTGCACATATTTCAGGAAAACTGAGAATGCATTACATCAGAATTTTGCCCGGTGACAAGGTTACTGTTGAGATTTCTCCCTATGACCTGACAAAAGGCAGAATTACATGGAGAGCGAAATAAGTGCCTTTCGCGGTAGAATGTCTACCCACAGAAAAACAGCTTTTTGCTGTTATTTGAAATGATTATACTGCCGTTTCCGGTTTTGAAGACACCTTTTTTGGGATAATTTCATAATTGATTTGGGGTTTAACCCGAAAAAATTATGGAAATACTTCAAAAAGTACGTTGGGGATTTTTGGTGCTTGACATAATTCGGATTTGGTGATATAATAATTTGGTTAGCGCTGTGCACACGTACAGGCTGACGTAACTTTTTTAGGAGGTGAAGGAACAATGAAAGTACAACCTTCAGTTAAACCTATTTGTGAAAAGTGCAAAGTAATCAAAAGAAAAGGCAAGGTTATGGTTATTTGCGAAAACCCCCGTCACAAGCAGAAACAGGGCTAATTGCGAAAAATTATTAACTTGCGTGGGCAGAGTCAGGCTTATTCACCAATTTAGTTTAAGCTTATGAAAGCGAAGAAGCACTTCGTGATAAGTGAAATTCTGCTCCGCATTACACACTTTTCAAAAAAGAAAAATTTATTCGGAGGTGAATGAAAGTATGGCACGTATTGCAGGTGTTGACTTACCAAATGAGAAGAGAGTTGAAATCGGTCTTACCTATATTTTCGGCATCGGTCTTTCTACATCAAAGAAGATTCTTGCTGCAACAGGTATCAATCCCGACACAAGAGTTCGTGACTTGACAGAGGACGAGATTTCTACACTCAGAGCTGAGATCGACAACTATAATGTTGAAGGTGATCTCCGCCGTGACATTGCGCTTGACATCAAGCGTCTCATTGAAATCAACTGTTACAGAGGTCTTCGTCACAGGAAAAACCTTCCTGTAAGAGGACAGCGTTCAAAGACAAACGCCAGAACAAGAAAAGGTCCCAGAAAGACTATGGCGAACAAGAAGAAATAATAAGATTATCGAAAGTCTTTATGCATTAGCGTAAAGCTCCCTTAAATTCAGGAGGTGAAAGTTACTATGGCAAAGGCAGTCAAGAAAACCAGACGTCGTAGAGAAAAGAAAAATATTGAACGTGGTGCGGCTCATATCAAGTCAACCTTTAACAATACAATCGTTACCATCACTGACGTTGCAGGAAACGCAATTTCATGGGCATCAGCAGGTGGTTTGGGATTCAGAGGTTCAAAGAAGAGCACTCCTTTCGCTGCTCAGATGGCAGCAGAAACAGCTGCAAAGGCAGCTATGGAACACGGTCTCAAATATGTTGAAGTATACGTAAAGGGTCCCGGCAGCGGCAGAGAAGCAGCTATTCGTGCTCTCCAGGTTGCAGGTCTTGAGGTTAATATGATTAAGGATGTTACACCTATTCCTCACAACGGTTGCAGACCCCCCAAGAGAAGAAGAGTGTAATTTCAGGAGGTGAAATAAAGCATGGCAAGATATACAGAATCCGTTTGCAGAATTTGCAGACGCGAAGGTACAAAGCTGTTTCTTAAAGGAGACAGATGTTTTACAGATAAATGCGCTGTAACAAGAAGAGCTTATGCTCCCGGTCAGCATGGTCAGGGCAGAAGAAAGCTTTCTGAATACGGCACACAGCTCAGAGAAAAGCAGAAGGTTAGACGCGCTTACGGCATCCTGGAAGGTCAGTTCGCTCATTATTTCGAAATGGCTAACAAGATGTCAGGTGTTACAGGTGAAAACCTGCTTTCATTGGTTGAGAGACGTCTTGACAACGTAGTTTACAGACTTGGTCTGGCTGTTTCAAGACCCGAAGCAAGACAGCTGGTTTCTCATGCACACTTTTTGGTAAACGGCAAGAAGGTAAACATTCCTTCATACCTTGTTAAGGTTGGAGATGTTATCACGGTTTGTGAAACAAGCCGTTCAAGTGCTAAGTTTGATGCAGTTCTCGCATCAACAGAATCAAGACAGGTTCCGAAGTGGCTCGATATGAACAAGGACACTCTCGAAGGAAAAGTTGTTGCTTTTGCTGACAGAGAAGATATTGATCTTCCCATCGAAGAACACTTGATTGTTGAGTATTACAGCAAATAATAATCCGTATCCGAGGCTTTGCCGGTTTTTCCGGCATTGCTGTAAGATTTGCACAGCCCTGACGAACTCATGGCTTTGGGTTCGGAAAGTGAAGCAAGGTTTTCCCTTGCAGGATACACAGCTTTTGTTATCCCTGTGTTAAAAATTTGAGTAGGAGGGCTAGATATGATAGAAATAGAAAAACCAAGAGTTGAATGCGTTCACGTATCGGAAGACAATAGCTACGGCAAATTTGTCGTTGAGCCTCTTGAAAGAGGATACGGCACAACTTTGGGTAATTCGCTCAGAAGAATTCTTCTTTCATCCCTTCCGGGTGTAGCTGTAAATTCTGTCAAAATCGACGGTATTTTGCATGAGTTCTCTACAATCCCCGGCGTTGTTGAGGATGTTACGGAGATTATTCTCAACATAAAGAAGCTTGCTATCAAGCTTCATTCAGACGGTCCTAAGACAATCTACATCAACCATGAGGGTGCGGGTGAAATTTGCGCCCGTGACATCAAATGTGATTCGGATGTTGAAATTATTAACGGTGACCTTCATATAGCAAAGCTTAATGAAGATGCAAAGCTGTTTATGGAAATCGTTATTGACAGAGGACGCGGTTATGTTTCTGCTGACAGAAACAAGCAGCTTCTTCAGCCTATTATCGGTGTAATTCCCGTGGATTCAATTTATACACCTGTTATGAAGGTGAACTACACAGTTGACAACACCAGAGTAGGTCAGATTACGGACTATGACAAGCTTGTGCTGGAGGTTTGGACCGACGGTACAATCAATCCTCCCGATGCAGTAAGCTTGGGTGCGAAGATACTCAACGAACATTTAAATCTTTTCATAGATTTATCTGAAAGTGCAAAGAATGCAGAAATAATGATTGAAAAGGAAGAAAGCAAGAAGGAAAAGGTTCTTGAGACAACTATTGAAGAGCTTGACCTTTCGGTGCGTTCTTACAACTGTCTGAAGAGAGCAGGCATCAATACTGTTCAGGATTTGACGAACCGCAGTGAGAACGATATGATGAAGGTGAGAAACCTTGGTCGCAAGTCTCTCGAAGAGGTTATTGCAAAACTCGACAGCCTTGGTCTTGCACTTACGACAAACGAAGACTAATTTCCCGAAGGCTCTTGCCTTTGGTTGAAGCATTTTATTGAAAGAGGTGATAGTATGGCACACCAGAGAAAGTTGGGAAGACCCACAGATCAAAGAATAGCAATGTTAAGAAGCATGACAACTTCTTTCCTCGAAAACGGTAGAATTGAAACAACAACTACCAGAGCTAAGGAAGTTCAGAAGTTGGCTGAAAAAATGATTACACTCGGCAAGAAGAATACTCTTCACACAAGACGTCAGGCTCTTGCGTTCATCACAAAGGAAGACGTTGTAACAAAGGTGTTTGCGGAGATTGCTCCCAAATATGCTGAGCGTAACGGTGGTTATACAAGAATCATTAAGATTGGTCCCAGACGCGGAGATGCAGCTGAGATCTCAATTCTGGAGCTTGTGTAATTCTATTCAGTATTGCAGTGGCGACTCGTTCGGGTCGCCATTTCTTTTGAAAGAATTTTGAGGTAAGTATGGTTAAGCTTTGTATATTTGATATGGATGGTACATTGGTAAATACCCTTGATACTATTGCATATTTCGGAAACACAACCCTTCAGCATTTCGGAATCGAAGCGATTCCCACGGAATGTTACAAAACTCTTGTGGGAAACGGCTCGCGGGTTCTCATTGAAAGAATGCTGGATTTCCGTGAGACAGAATGTGATAATATTGATGAAATCCACAAATGGTATATGGATGCCTATGACAAGGATTTTATGTATCTCACCCGTGCTTACGACGGAGTTGCGGATTTGCTGAAAGAGTTGAAAGAGGCGGGAATAAAGACCGCTATACTCTCAAACAAGGATGATATGACCGCAAAAAAGGTTGCGGAAGTGCTTTTTGAGGAAGGTCTTGTTGACCTTTGTCTTGGAGCAAGAGAGGGAAAGGCACTCAAGCCTGATCCCGAATCTGTTTTTGAGATTGTTGAAGGCTTCGGTGTTGCGAGAGCTGAGTGCCTTTATATCGGTGACACAGCTACGGATATTGAGACGGCGAAAAATGCCGGACTTTATTCTGTGGGAGTGCTTTGGGGTTTCCGTGATGAACCCGAGCTTAGAGGTGCAGGTGCCGATTTGATTGTGAGCAACCCTGCAGAAATTGCAGAGTTTGCAAAAAACAAAAACTAAAATTTAAAGGTTCTTTTCCAAACGTTGGGGTGACTTGGTCACATTGGAAAAGAACCTTTTTTCGTTTTGTTGCGAAAAGTGAAGTGAGAGGGTTATTTGATTTCTTCAAAATCCTCTGCACCATGCTTGCAAAGGGGACAGATGAAATCCTCGGGGAGTGTTTCGCCTTCGTAAACATAACCACAGATTTTGCACACAAAGCCTTTCTTTTTTTGGGGCTGAGGCTGTGGTTTTACGTTGTCGAAGTAATAGGAGTAGGTCATTGAGGGGATGTTGTTGATTACGCTGGCTTCGGTCAAGGTACATATGAACATTCCGTGAGTGTCCATATCTACGTAGCTTTCGACCTTCAATGACATAAAAGAGTTTATATACTGCGAGGGAACGGCGAGTCCGTTTTCGCTGGTCCAGAACGGGGTGTCAGCAAATTTGTCACAATCCTTTCCGCTACGGAAACCGAAGTTCTGAAAAACAGAGAAGGGTGCTTCGGTGGTGAGACAGCAGACATTCATTATTCCTGTATTTTTGATTACATCATGAGAGTAATTCGCTTTGTTGATTGCAACGGCAACACGATTTGGGGTGTTGGTTGTCTGGGTTACTGTGTTCACAATAAGTCCGTTGTGACGGGTTCCGTCATTTGAGGTTACAACATACAAGCCGTAGCTTATTTTGAATAAAGCTGTAATATCAATTGCCATAATCTGATTCTCCTTTGATTTTAGTATACATTGGAAATAAGTTTTCATACAAGAATATTTTAGTATTTTTGAAAGCATATGTCAAGATGTTTATTTTTTCTGAATTGTCGAAATAAAGGTTAAAGCGGTTGACACAACGGAAAAAAAGATGTATAATATTGTAGGCTGGGCGTGGAGTGCCTGGAAAATTTCAGAAGTATAATTTGTGATGGTTGGTTCCACGCAGTGAAATAGTTACACAGGAGGAAAAACAGATGAGCTATAAGAAGTTATTTACATCTGAATCGGTTACTGAAGGTCATCCTGACAAAATATCGGACCTTATTTCCGATGCAGTGTTGGATGCCATTTATGCTGTTGACCCTATGGCAAGAGTTGCCTGTGAGGTTACGGTTACGACGGGACTTGTGGTTGTTGTAGGTGAAATCACGACAACTGCAAATATTGATATTCAAAGTATTGTGAGAGAAACAGTTCGTGAGGTGGGCTATGACAGAGCAAAATATGGTTTTGACTGTGATACCTGCGGCGTTATTTGTGCTCTTGACAAACAGTCAGAGGACATTGCTATGGGCGTTGATGACAATGGCGAAGGTCACGGAGCTGGCGACCAGGGTATGATGTTCGGTTATGCCTGCGACGAAACAGAAAGCTATATGCCGATGGCAATTGATTTGGCTCACAAAATGGCAAGACGTCTTACGGAAGTGAGAAAGAAGGATATTCTTCCTTATCTCAGACCTGACGGAAAAACACAGGTTACTGTTGAATATAATGAAGACGGTTCGGTGAAGAGAATTGATGCTGTGGTTGTTTCAAGCCAGCACGACGAAAAAGTTGAAATGTCTCAGCTCCGTACAGATATTGAAAGAGAGGTTATCCGTACAACCATTCCGGCAAGTCTTATGGATGCTGATACGAAGATTTTCATTAATCCTACGGGAAGATTTGTTATCGGCGGTCCACAGGGAGACTCGGGACATACGGGCAGAAAAATTATTGTTGATACTTACGGCGGTTATGCTCGTCACGGCGGCGGTGCTTTCTCAGGAAAAGACCCAACGAAGGTTGACCGCTCGGCGGCTTATGCTGCAAGATATGTTGCGAAGAATGTTGTTGCAGCCGGTCTTGCAAAGGCTTGCGAGGTACAGCTTGCTTACTCAATAGGTGTGGCAGAGCCTGTATCACTTCGTATTGATACCTTTGGAACGGGAAAGATAAGTGAAGAAAAGCTTTCAGAGCTTGTTTCAAAGGTGTTTGACCTTACTCCCAGCGGAATTATCAAGACATTGAATCTCAGACAGCCCATATACAAACAGACAGCGGCTTACGGTCATTTCGGTCGTACAGATGTAAGTCTCCCTTGGGAAAAAACTGACAAGGCTGACACGCTCAAGTCTTTGGCAGGTATTTAATTAAAACATTTATTATAAATTTTTTATTGCTCTTTTGAGCAGAAAGGAAATTCTTATGAAAAAATTATTTGCAAGTTTAGTGGTAGTATGTATGTTGGCTTCCGGCACATTGGTTTTTGCGGCTGAGGATGTAGTTGTTGATGCTGATATGGTGATTGAACACGAAGCACAGGGCGATGTTATGCCTATTTCTGAGGTAGAAACAGAGGAGCCTGCAGCAGATGCAGAGACAACAGAAAATGCAGAAGCAACAGAAGACACAGAAGCAGTTGAAGAAGTTGAAGCAACCGAAGAGACAACTGCTGAAGAAGCAGAAAAGGTTGAAGAAACAGAAGAAACTGCAGAAGTTGTTATTGATACAGCGGCAATGGTGAAGAATGCATTTGTGCTTGACGGTGCAAAGATTGAGCTTGCTGAAGGTATGGGCACTTTGATTGAAAAGGACGGAGTTGTTTTTGTTCCTGCGAGAGCTGCTCTTGAAGCTGCTGGTTATCAGGTAAGCTGGTCAGATGCTGAACAGATGGTTATGGGTGCAAATCAGACAACAGGTGCTATGTTCATTATGCAGCTTGGAAACACACTTTTGTTCTACCTCGACACTGAAGGTGTAGAAGGCAAGATTACAATGGAGGCTGCTCCCTTCAAAAATGAGGTTGAGTGGAGAACATACGTTCCCCTTTCAGATTTTGCGAAGGTTCTTGGCTACAAGGTAGGCTTTGATGCTGAAAACGCTACAATCAATTTGAGCAAATAAAAGCTTGTGCGAATAGACCTGCTGTTTCAGGCGGGTCTTTTCTTTTAGCAGAAAGGATTTTTGAGAAATGGATTATTATGTTTCACCTCTTCAAAATCTCATTGACGAGTTCAGAAAGCTTCCCGGAATAGGCGACAAAACCGCCCAGAGACTTGCATATCACGTCCTCAACCTTCCCGAAGAAAGGGCGGCAAAATTTTCTAATGCAATTATGGATGCAAAAAGAAAAATAACCTATTGCAAAATCTGTCAGAACTTTTCAGACAGAGAGGAATGCTCGGTATGCAGTAGTCCTGCACGGGATAAAGGGGTTATTTGCGTTGTGGAAAATCCGAAAGATGTAATCCAGATGGAAAAAACAAACGAATTCAAGGGGACTTATCACGTTCTTCACGGCGCAATTTCACCTATGGATAATATAGGCCCTGAGGATATAAGAATAAAAGAGCTTATGACAAGAATTACATCCAGAGAGGTCAAAGAGGTTATTATGGCAACAAACCCCAATCTTGAAGGGGAGACAACAGCTATGTATATTTCAAAGCTTATAAAGCCCTTTGGTGTGAAGGTTACGAGAATAGCTCACGGTGTTCCTGTGGGCGGTGAGCTTGAATATGCTGACGAAATTACTCTTGCAAGGGCTCTCCAATGGCGTATAGAGTTATGATAAAAGAAGAAATACGTAAGATTGCCAAAAAAATCGGAATTGAAAAAATCGGCTTTGGCGAGAAGTCGGTGGTTGCGCTGTTCCCTTATTTCGTAAAGGGCGAGACGGGCAATGTTTCTATGTATGCACGAGGAATGGATTATCACCATGTGGCGGAGGAAAAGCTGAAACAGATTGAAAAAGAGCTGAAAGCTTTCGGTGCAAGGGAAACTCTTGTTCATATTGACAAGGGTGGACTTGACGACAGAGGAGCGGCTTTGAGTGCAGGACTAGGGTTTTTGGGAAAAAACGGAATGGTTATATGTGAAGAATTCGGCTCGTATTTTTTTATTGGACAGGTGGTTCACGACCTGAATATTGAGAAGGATTCACCAATTGACACAAGCTGTCTTTCCTGCGGTGCGTGCATAAGGGCTTGTCCGGGAGGCGCGTTGAGCGATGATGGCTTTGAAATCGAAAAATGTCTTTCGGAAATAACCCAGAAGAAGGGTGAGCTGCAAGAAGACGAAAGAAAGCTTGTAGCGGATAACGGACTTTGTTGGGGCTGCGATGTTTGCCAAAGGGTTTGTCCTCATAACAAAGGGCTTGCTACCACAGCAATTCCTGAGTTTTTGAAGGACAGGATTACAGATTTGAATATAGGTGACGTTGAAAATCTCAGTAACAGAGAATTCAAGGAAAAGTATGGAAATTATGCGTTCAGCTGGAGAGGCAAGGCGGTTCTTGAAAGAAATCTGAACATACTTTTTGAAAAGGAAAAGCTATGAACAAAAATGATATTTTTGAAATTGAAATAACAGGTACAACCGATGAAGGTGACGGAGTTGGCAGAGCCGAAGGAATGGCTGTGTTTGTTCCTTATGCCCTTGTGGGGGAAGTTGTTAGTGTTATAATCGTGAAGGTAATGAAATCCTTTGCTTACGGAAAGCTGCTTGAGGTTGTGAAGCCTTCAAATTTTCGTATTAAAGCGGAGTGTGAGTATTTTTACAAGTGTGGAGGTTGTCGGTTCTGGAATGTTGAGTATGAGCAGGAGCTTGAATTTAAACGAAAACACGTGGAGGATTGCATTAACCGCATAGGAAAAATTAATATAGATGTGCCGAAAACCATAGGCTGTGAGAGCAATAAGGGTTATCGGAACAAGGGACAATTTCCCGTAACAGACGACGGTATAGGAATTTATGCCCAGCACAGTCACAGGGTTATTGATGTAGAGAAATGCATTATTCAGGGTGAGGAAAATCCGGCTGTTTTGAGTGCGGTTCGTGACTGGATGAATGAGTGCGGCGTTGAACCTTACAACGAAGAAAAGCATTCAGGCTGCGTACGGCATATTTATACACGTTGCGGCGAATCGGGAGTTATGGTGTGCATTGTGACACGGACGGAGTGTGTTCCGCATGGAGAAAGACTTGTGGAGATTCTGAGAGAACGGGTAGAGCGTCTTTCGGGGGTTCTTCACAATTACAACGAGAAAAGAACCAATGTGGTTCTGGGCAAACGTTTCAGAACCCTTTGGGGCGAGGATTATCTTGTGGACAGCATAGGTCATTGCCGTTTCAAGCTGTCTCCCCTTTCTTTTTATCAGGTTAATAACGCCCAGACAAAGGTGCTCTATGACAAGGTAGCAGAATTTGCGGAGCTTTCGGGGAATGAAGTTGTCTGGGATTTGTATTGCGGAATTGGAACAATCGGTCAGTACCTCGCAAAAGATGTAAAGAAGCTTGTGGGGATTGAGGTAGTTCCTCAGGCCATTGAGAACGCAAAGGAGAATGCAAGGCTCAACGGCATAGAAAATGCGGAGTATTATTGCGGAACAGCAGAAGAGCTTGCACCGAAGCTCAAAGGGGAAAAACCGGATACGGTTATTCTTGACCCGCCTCGAAAGGGCTGCGAAGAAAGCCTTTTGAAAACGGTTGCGAAGACAAAAGCAAAGAAAATTGTTTATGTTTCCTGCAAGCCTTCAACTTTGGCAAGAGATTTGAGAATCCTCGAAGACTTGGGCTATAAGACTGTGAAGGTTCAGCCGGTGGATATGTTCCCGAGGACGCATCATGTGGAGTGCTGTGTGCTGCTATGCCGCACATAGCACTCCAACGATATAAATTCCTATCGGATTTTGTGATATATCGCACGAGCAAAGCGAGTATATCGCAGAAAGGAAATATATAATGAAAAAAGAGTATTTTTATGCGGGTGTGTCCATATTTTTTTGGTCTACAATTGCAACTGTAACAAAGCTTATGCTTGAAAACCTTGACAGTATGCAGATAAATATGGTTAGCTCACTTTTTGCCTTTGTATTTCTTCTTATTGTCTCTTTGGTGAAGGGAAAGCTCAGGGAATTAAAAAATTATCACATTATTGACTATGTAAAAATATTTCTTCTGGGGGTGCTGGGTACATTCTTTTATAACCTTTTTCTTTACCTTGGAATTGATGCTATGGATGCATCCCAGGCGTTCATAATAAACTATTTGTGGCCTATTATGACAGTTGTTTTTGCGTGTATCATATTGAAAGAAAAGATGACTGTGAGAAAGGCGGTAGCTATTGCTCTGTCTTTTGCGGGAGTAATTATTGTTACGGCAAACGGAAGTCTTTTGAATATAGAGAAAAACACAGCAAAAGGAGCGGTTTATTGTGTGCTGGCGGCGGTTTCTTATGGCTTGTTTTCTGTGCTGAACAAACGTACAACCTATGACAAAACGCTGACAATGATGTTTTTCTATTTTTCAGCTTTTGTAATTTCACTCGTATACATAGTCTTGACAGGTAGCAGCTTCGTAATGACAGAATTTCAAATGGGAGGTATGCTGTGGATGGGAATTTTTACGGCGGCAATTGCTTATACCTCATGGGCACTGGCGTTGGATTGCGGCGATACGGCAAAGGTTTCCAATCTTGCATACATAACACCTTTCTTGTCACTGGTATGGACGGGGATTATATTGAAGGAAGAATTTAAGGCTTTTTCTTTGATTGGCTTGGTTGTTATAATTATAGGTGTGTTTATTCAGCTCAAGGATAAAAAGTAGTTATATTTTTAAACGTATGGAATATAGTGGTAAAAAACTGATACAGGAGGATGCTTGTGAATACAATTGTTGTTTTTAAATCCAGATATGGTTCTTCAAAGCAATATGCAGAGTGGATAGCAGAAGACCTTGGCTGCGAAGCGGTTGACGCAAAGGGTATCAAGGCGGCAGAGCTTGAAAAGTATGATTGCATAATATACGGCGGCGGTTTGTATGCTGAAATGATTGGGGGCATAAGCCTGATTACGAAAAATTTCGAAAAGCTGAAAGACAAAAAGCTTGTTGTTTTTTCAACGGGAATTACCCCCTTGAAATACAGAGAGTATTATGATAAAATGGTACTGGAAAAAAATTTCAAGCCCCATATGCGTGAAAAAATCAAGGTGTATAATTTCCTTGGGAAAATGATTCTTGATGAGCTTACGCCTGTTCACAGAGGGGCAATAAAAACTCTCAAAAAGATTATGTCATCAAAGGAAAATCCTACCGACATGGAAAAGCTTCTGGTTGAGCTTTGTGATGCGGACGGAGATTTTTCCGACAGAAGTTCTATTGGTGAGCTTGTGGCATATGTCAGGGGATAGAAACGGAAAAAAGAAATGAAAGAAAAATTCAAAGAAGGCTTCCTTTCGGGAAGTCAGTTGAAGCTTGTTGCACTTGTTGCAATGACTGTTGACCATATAGGGTATTATTTGTTTCCTGATGCGGATTTCCTCAGAATAATCGGAAGACTCGCATTTCCGATTTTTGCATATATGATTGCGGAAGGCTGTCGTTATACAAGAAACAGAAAAAAATATCTGCTGACCATAGCTTTGCTGGGCTTGGGGTGCCAATTGGTGACGTTTGTTGCGGCGCGATCGCTCTTTCAATGCATTTTGATAACCTTCTCTCTTTCCATTGGCTTGACTTTTCTGTTTGATAATGCAAAAAGCCGAAAAACCATTTCATCTTTTTTGTGGCTTGGGGTAGGAATCGGTACAGTTTTGTTCCTGACAGACATTGCACCGAGGCTTCTTTCGGAAACTGATTATGCTGTGGATTACGGCTTTTGCGGTGTGTTTCTTCCGGTGGCGATTTTTGTCGCCGGAAGAAAACGGGATAAGCTGATTTTTATGACCGCTGTGTTATGCCTGATTGCTTTGGATTATGGCAATCCACAATGGTTTTCTCTCGGAGCAGTTCCTTTCCTTGCTTTTTACAACGGAAAGCGTGGAAATGCTGTGCCGAAAAATTTGTTTTATGTATATTATCCTCTTCATATCGGGGCAATCATATTGATTGATGTTTTGATGAAAGCTGTGTAGGTGCTTTCGGTTAAGGCTGAAAAATATTAAATTTTTATATAAAATGTTTGGAGGGCAAACAAATGAAAAAATTTAAGAACAAAAAAATTGTCGGAATAGTTGCGGCAGTGCTTTCCGTTCTTTGGATTCTGTCGAGCTTGCTCAGAGCCACAATCGGCACTGCGGCAAATGTCAGCTATGGTGCAATGGGCTTTTTGGGCAATCTGTATTCTTACATAGACGGCTTGTGCGGAATTGCAGAGTGGCTTTTGGTGCTGATTGGTACTGTGGCTTTGTGCGCAAACTTCTTTTTGAAGGACAAGCTTGATGAGAAAAAGCTCGGAACATTGAAAAAGCTTACTCCTGCAGTATTTGGTATTCTGGCAATAAAGGTATTCTTTGACGTGCTTGCAATTATTGATTCTTTCGGGAAATCTATGGATGGACTTATGGGTATTCTTTGGACTGTACTTGTGCTGGTTGATTTGTTCAGAGCGGCAGCTTTTGCGATTACCTCGTTCAGTACCGTGAAGGCAGGAAATTGGGAAGGCAAAAAGAAGCTTCTTGCTTTTTCTCCTGCGGTTCTTATGATTCTTCATGCCGCAATAACATTTATCCTTCGCCTGATTCTTGTTTTTGCACCTCATCAGTCTTTCTCCGTAGCGGGAATTATTACATTCATTACAGAAGTGGTTTCAAGTATCGTTCTTGCTTTGACCTTGGGCGCAATCGGCTTCTGGTCGATTATTTCGGAGGAAGAGGAAATTAAAGTAATTGAGGAGGAAGAATAAATGAAAAAATTAAAAGATAAAAAGTTTATGGGCATTCCTGCTGCTGTATTGCCGATATTGTGGGGAATTTTTGGAATTCTTGCTGCACTTGTTGAGAAATTTCTTGAAATTGGAAGTTCAAGTGATTTTGGCGGATATAATAATTTGGTTTTGTGTATCTTGGTAATTATTATCGGTGCGGCAATTGGTATTCTTACATTTTTGAAGGACGAGCTGGGCGAAAAGATTCTTGCATATGCGGAAAAAGCTATTCCCTTTTTGTTGGGAGTTGTGGCGGTAAACGGTGTGTTTGAGATGCTTTCCTCCCTTAATGTGTTTGTTGAAGCTATTGTTTTTGACTATTATGGCATATGGAGCGGCATATACGGACTTCTTGAAATATTTGCGGCACTTTCTTTGATAGTTGTAGCACTTATTGCATACGGAAACAAGAGAATAGGAAAGTTCTGGTACGCTCCTGCGGCACTGCGTGTGATTTATGCCGTTCTTTCACTGATACTTTCTATTCTGCTCATATTCATTGAAAGCTGGAATTTCTCAATTTTCTGGATTCTGGAATTTGTTGCTGATGTTGTTTTTGCACTTGCTCTTGGTGCAATTGGTTACTGGTGTGCACTTCCTGAAAAAGAGGAAGCTGCCTCGGTTCAGGAATAAGAAAATGTTTTGTAGGGCCATAGCAAAATGAATGTTTCGGGGCGGGATGGAACCCGTCCCCTACATATATTGTTCACTTGTTTTTTTGTGATACGATTTGTAGGGTGCGATTTCCGTATCAAACCGCTTCCTTCTCATTTTGCTATAGCCCATTTTTGATACACAAGGAGGTGCATAATGGGTAGATTCTTGAAAAATGAATTGTCAGGCTGGACGGCAGGCGAGGTCATATGGACGGTTTTTGCATGCAGTGTTATATGGGGCTTGTCTATATACTGGAATGACACTGTCTGGGGAATAATCTCTGCTGTGACAGGGGTGCTTTACACCATTCTTGCGGGCAAGGGCAAACTGTCGGCGTACTTTTTCGGTCTTGTGAACAGCGTGTTGTATGCACTTATTTCCTTTGATGCAAAGCTTTACGGAGAGACAATTCTGAACGGGCTATATTATGTACCTATGATGTTTGTGGGCTTTTTTGCATGGAAGAAAAATATGGACACAGATACCTTTGAGGTGAAAAAGAGACGAATGTCTGTATGGGGCAGACTGATGCTTGCGGCGACCATCGGAATATCCACAGTTGCTTTCGCCCTTGTTCTAAAGGAGTTAGGGGATGCTATGCCATTTGTGGACAGCTTTACTACTGTATCATCGGTAATTGCGATGATTGTCTCGGTGAAAAGATATGCCGAGCAATGGTGGATATGGCTGGCGGTCAACTTGCTTAGTGTTTATATGTGGTGGTGCAGCTTCAGCACGGGTGCGGAAAATATTGCTACGCTCATTATGTGGCTGGTATATTTGATAAACGGTATTCTTATTCTTTTGAAATGGGAAAAAGACTTGAAAAAAGTCTGATAATCCTGTACAATGGTATTGAAAGAAAAACGACGGAAGGTGAAGAACTTGGAGATTGGAATAAATCTGTTTTGTTACAGCGGAGACAACACTCCTGATGTTGAACGACAGATTGAGCTTATGAAAGAAAACGGATTTGAGCATACATTTATTATGGCTGACCACCCGCAGCTTTCGGGGGGGATGGTGGACAAGGTGAAACGTGCAGGCATTGCCTTTGATACCTTGCACGCACCCTTCAACGGAATAAATTCAATGTGGAGAGACGGCATTGACGGGGATGATATGCTGAAAACTCTTACGGATTGCATTGAGCGGTGTGCAAGTTATGATATTCCCGTGGCGGTTTGCCACCTTTCTTCCGGAAAGCCGGCGCCGGTTATAAATGACATTGGAAACAGACGGTTTTCCGTTCTTATGGAAACTGCGCAACGGAAAAATATTACTATTGCCTTTGAAAATCAGAGGTTTATTGCTAATATTGCATCCATAATGGAACAGTATCCCGAAGCGGCGTTTTGCTGGGATGTAGGACACGAGGGATGTTTTACCCGGGGCATAAGGTTTATGGAGCTTTTCGGAAACAGGCTTGCGGCGGTTCACCTTCACGACAATCATCATTTGCCCGACGGAGACGAGCATTTGATTCCATTCGATGGAATAACAAATTATAACACCGTTGCAGAAACTCTTGCGAAATATTCCTTTGGTGGAACGGTTATGTTGGAGGTGTTCAAATCCGAAAGCAACCGATATGAAGGTTTTTCGCCGGAACAGTATTACCGTCACGCGGGCGAAAGTGCAAGAAGACTTGCAACAATGATTGAACAAGCAAAATGCGAAGCATAAAAATAAGAGGGGTGTTGCTTTAAGCAATATCCCTTTTGGCATATTCTGCACTCTTTTTTCATATACTTAAATGATTTACAAAGGGAGAAAGGGTTGTAGAAATGAAACGTTACAGAGCGATTGTTGTTGATGGCAAAAAAATAGTAAGACGAGCAACCGCCTTTGGAATTGCTGTCCTTGTGACGGCAATGGTTGGGATAAACATAAGAATTGCAGACCCGAATGGTGAACTGGGGAAACGGATGATGGATGGTCGGAAAATTGTGGGGGAGAGCATTCCTGGACTTTATGGAACACGCGAAGGTGTGTTTTGGGGGAGTGCGGTACGAAGCTTGAAAAAGGCAATATGCTTTGTGCTGACCTTTGACCCGTGGGATGGCAGAACATCAATTTTTGGCGAAATTCCCATTGTTCGTGCCGTAAGTGAGGGATACCTTGCGAGAACTGCAAATCAGGCGGCTTTGGCGGCTTACAATCCGCAGAATGCAGATATGGGCGAAGGAATGGCAGAACCTGAAACACCTGTGGGAGAGAGTTATCCCATAAAAGAGGTTGATTCCGCACAGTCAGGCGGTACGAGCAAAATTACCATACGAAACGAAACGAGTTTCAGCATAAATATTGACGAAATGTTGAACGAACCCTTGAAGTTTGATATGAAGGGTGATACACCGAAGGTTCTGATTGTACATACTCACGGAACAGAGAGTTATTCGCCGGAGGGGGCATCGACCTATGAAACGGACAAGAGTGACCGCACACTTGACAAAGAAAAAAATGTCGTAAAGGTAGGCACGGCCATAAAGGCGGTACTTGAAGAAAATGGAATAGCTGTAATTCATGACACAACTCTTCACGATCACCCTGACTTCAACGGTTCATATGAGAATTCACGGAAGACTGTGGAAGGGTATTTGAGAAAATATCCGAATATATGTATGGTTCTGGATGTTCACCGAGACGCCTTTATATACGATGACGGGAGCAAGGCTAAGTTTGCCACCGAGGTGAATGGTGTTAAGGCGGCTCAGCTTATGCTTGTTGTGGGAACAAATGGCGGTGGGCTTGAACATCCTGAGTGGCGTGAAAATATGAAGCTTGCATTGAAGCTCCAGAAAAAAATATGCGAAAAATACCCCAAGCTTATGCGAGGAGTGAACCTGAGAAAAGAGCGGTTCAACGGGCATCTGACTTATGGTAGTTTGATAATCGAGGTGGGAAGCAGCGGCAACACTTTATCGGAAGCGGTGAGTGGTGCACAGTTTGCCGCAAAAGAGATTGCGGGTTTTTTGAATACCTTGAAATGAAACAATGGGCTGTATCAAAATGAAAAAAAATCGGTTCGGCGTGGAAACCGAACCCTACAAATTAAATCACAAAAACGTGTGTACAATATATGTAGGGGACGGGTTCCATCCGTCCCGAAAAATTCATTTTGATACAGCCCATTTTGACGTATTATAGCTCTTTTGTCAAATGTCTTGTAACGTGACAGCTTATGTTCACCGCTACGGGAAGTCCGGCAATGTGGGTGGGAAAGGTTTCGATATTTACACCGAGTGCTGTGGTTTTTCCACCGTAGCCTTGAGGACCTACATCCAGCTCGTTTATTCTTGTGAGAAGCTCTTTTTCGATATCTGCATAGTAACTGTCAGAGTGACTTTCTCTGATGTCGCGGAGAAGTGCCTTCTTCGAAAGGATAGCCGCTTTTTCCATTGTACCCCCGATTCCGACGCCAACAACAATAGGCGGACAGGGGTTTCCTGATGCAGATTTCACAGTATCAACCACAAAGCTCAAAACTCCTTCGAGCCCGTCCGAGGGCTTGAGCATTTTTACGGCACTCATATTTTCACTTCCGAAGCCCTTTGGTGCAATGGTAATCCTGAACACATCTCCGTCAACAATTTCGGTATGAATAACCGCAGGAGTATTGTCGCCCGTATTACCACGACGGATGGGGTCGGCAACCACCGACTTTCGGAGATAACCCTCACAATAGCCTTTTCGGACACCTTCGTTTATTGCATCACAAAGTCCGCCGCCCACAATGTGTACCTCCTGACCCAGCTCCAGAAAGAAAACTGCCATACCCGTATCCTGACATATAGGCACTTCGTCACGGCGTGCAATATGAGCATTCTTCAGTATATCCGAAAGAATTTCGGATGCTGTGGGATTTGTTTCGGAATCCATACCGCTTTTGAGAGCCTCTTCGATATCCTCGTTGAGATAACAGTTGGCATCTATACACATACGGGCAACAAGCTCCGTAATTTCATTTGCATTTATTTCTCGCATAAATTTTTCCTCCCGATACCTTTTTAAAAAGTATACCACTACCGCCTTCAAAAATCAAGACGGAATAGTTTTGAAAAAGCTCTCATATAATTAAAGTCGGAGGTGTTATTGTGAAAAAGAAAGAAAAGCCATATACATACGAATTTTTGGAAGCTGATTTAAGAAAGCTTGCGGCGGATTATGGGGGCGTGGAATGGGGAAGTATAGGAAAATCCCGTTGGGGCAGGGAGTTGTTTTACATAAGGCTTGGACACGGGAAAAAGAAAATATCTTACAACGGTGCTCATCACGGTATGGAATGGATAACTTCCGTGCTTTTGATGAAATTTGCGGGAGATTATCTTTCGGCAGAGGAACAAAGGGGAAGCCTTGGGGGCTTTTCTGTCGAAGCATTGAGTGAAAAAACTTCATTATATATAATACCAATGGTGAACCCTGACGGGGTGGAGCTTTCAGCGACGGGCCGAATACCATTGTGGGTCGGTGATAAAGAAAGAAAGTTTTTGGAAAGCTGCAATGGCTCTTCGAATTTCGGACGGTGGCAGGCAAATGCGGCAGGGGTGGATTTGAATCATAATTATGATGCTCTGTGGGAACGGTCAAAGGCTCTGGAAACAGAGTACGGCATATATGGTCCGGGGGCAACAAGGTTTTCGGGGACAGCACCCTTTTCTGAGCCTGAAAGCAAAGCTCTTGCGGACTTCACTATCGAAAAGGATTTTGAACTTGCAATAGCCTTTCATAGTCAAGGGAAGGTTATTTATCAGGGCTTTCAGGGGAAAGAACCGCCTCTGTCTTTGAAAATTGCAAGAGCCTTCGAAAAAATATCACCTTATCGGCTGGAACGTGAAGAAGGTATTGCATCTGTCGGTGGTTACAAGGATTGGTTTGTGGAAAAAATGGGGCGTCCGGGGTACACCATTGAGGTGGGCGAGGGCAGAAATCCACTTCCCACTGAATCCTTTCCTATTATATATAAGGAAACTTTGCCTGTTCTTGTTGGTGCAATGACGGTATAAGTCTTGTCAAATCGCTGTATATGTGTTATACTTGTTCAGGAAAAAATCCGAAAGGAATGTTTTTTATGAATGAGATAAAGAAAATAAAGGTTATAGGTGCGGGTCTTGCGGGCTGTGAGGCGGCTTGGCAGCTTGCGAATATGGGGATTCAGGTTGAGCTTTTTGAAATGAAGCCAAAAAAGTTTTCACCCGCTCACAAAAGTCCGGACTTTGCGGAGCTTGTTTGCAGCAACTCCTTTCGTGCGGACGGGATTTATAACGCTGTGGGACTTTTGAAAGAAGAAATGCGAAGGCTCGGGTCTCTTATTATGGAGTGTGCTGATGCTGCAAAGGTTCCTGCCGGCGGAGCTTTGGCGGTTGACAGAGCTGCTTTTTCTCAGGCAGTAACCGAAAAAATAAAGAATCATCCAAATATTTCTGTTATTCAAGAGGAAGCGGCAGAAATCAATACCGATGAATATACTGTTATAGCCGCAGGTCCTCTTGCATCCGATGCCATATCCGAAAGTATTGCAAGACTGACAAAGAATGAGGGACTACACTTTTTTGATGCGGCAGCACCCATTGTGACCTTTGAAAGTATAAATATGGAGAAAGCCTTCAAGGCGGCACGTTATGGAAAGGGCGGGGATGATTATATCAACTGTCCTATGAACAAGGAGGAGTACCTTGCCTTTAGGGAAGAACTTGTGAATGCCGAAGCGGCACAGGTTCACGAAGGAGTGGAAAATCCAAAGGTGTTTGAAGGCTGTATGCCCATTGAAATAATGGCAGCAAGAGGTGTGGACACAATGCGTTATGGTCCGTTGAAGCCTGTAGGTCTCACAAATCCCCACGACGAAAGTCGTCCTTATGCTGTGGTTCAGCTGAGACAGGACAACGGAGCGGGAAGTATGTATAATATAGTAGGTTTTCAGACACACCTGAAATTCGGCGAACAAAAAAGAGTTTTCGGAATGATTCCGGGACTTGAAAATGCCGAGTTTGTACGCTATGGTGTTATGCATCGGAATACCTATATAAATTCTCCCGGACTTCTGACCGACAAATATAATATGAAGGAATTCCCGAAGGTTTTCTTTGCGGGACAGATTACGGGGGTTGAGGGATATATCGAATCGGCATCCTCGGGGCTTTGGGCAGGTATCTGTGCCGGATGTACAATCCTTGAAAAGACCGCACCTGAAATATCTGCACGAACAGCTTTGGGTGCACTGTCAAAATATGTGTCCAATCCTGCGGTTATGGATTTTCAGCCTATGAATGTGAATTTTGGAATCTTTGAGGATTTGGGTGTGAGAATAAAGGACAAGCGTGAAAAAGCGGAACGATATGCGGAAAGAAGCTTTGAGGAGATTGAAAGAATTGCAAATGAGCTGAAAGAGAAGTAGATTATGAGACAAAACAAAGCCTTTTTTGAACAAATTACACAATGAAAGACAGCAGAAATAAAAATTTTTTCAAAAGTTCTTAAAATTTCCAAAAAACACTTGACAGATTTTGCAAAGAGTATTACAATATATGTCGTAATATGGTGATTTTTCGTCAATATGTAGTTGATGAAGGGATGAAAAACATCTTATTTGCTCGCTGAAATGCCGATTTTGACAAAAGAATTGAAAATGTGTTACAATAATGTTACATTTTTGAATTCGGGTTGACATTCACGGTGATTTGGTGATATAATCAACGTAGTTAATGGGGATAGTGTATTTTTCTATCCTGATTAACATAAAAGCAGGGCTTCCCCAACGGGCTTTGCGAGATTTTTTCAATAACTTTGAAAAAAATTAAAAATTTTATATTTATAAGGAGGATTTGAGAATGTATAATCTCAAAAAAGTGATTGCTTCTATCTGCGTTATCGCTATGATGCTCACAACAGTTGCTTTCGGTGCAACATACAGTGACGTTGCAGAAGATAGTGCATATTTTGAAGCAGTTGAAACACTCAACAAACTTGGTATTGTTACAGGTTACGAAGACGGCACATACAAGCCTGAAGATGGCGTAACAAGAGCAGAAATGGCTGCACTTGTTTCAAGAATTCAGGGCTTTGGTGACACAGCCGGTGCAAATGCAAACACAAACTTTGTTGACGTTCCCGCTAGCCACTGGGCTTCAGGTTACGTTGCAAGTGCTGCAAGCATGGGTATCATCAACGGCTACGGTGACGGCAACTTCGGTCCCGAAGACAACGTTCTTTTTGAACAGGCTGTAAAGATGGTAATGGCTACACTTGGTTACACAGCATACGCTGAGTACAATGGTGGTTACCCCGGCGGTTACATGGCTGCTGCTCAGAGATACAACGTAACAGCAGGCGTATCAAACGCTACAATGGGTACAGAAGCTAACCGTGGTACAATTGCACAGCTCCTCGCTAATGCAATCGACACACCCCTTATGACACAGAAGGGCTGGAACACAAACGGTGAAGTTGAATACCAGATCAACGACGGTAAGGACAACACAGATTACAAGACTCTTATGAGCGAAAATCTTGGCGTTGTAAAAATCCGTGGTATCGTTGAAGAAACACCTTTCACAGACCTCGATGACGCTAAGGACATTGATACAGAGGAAGATGCAGTTGTTGTTATCGACATCGTTGACACATACGATTCAAGCAACAAGGACTTCCCCACAGACAATGACGGCGACTACATCGGTTCTATCGACACATTCCTTGTTGGCGAATCAGACGCTGCTGATTACCTCGGTATGTCAGTAATCGCTTACGTTCAGGAAGTTGATGATGAATACGAAATCGTTTCTATCGTTGCTGATACAGCAAGAAACGATATGCTCGAAATGGAACTCACACAGTTCAACAGAATCAATGGTTCAAAGTTCGAATACTACAAGACAGCTACAGCTAAGACAGCTACAGCAGTTACACTCGGAGCACTTGAAGACAATGTTGTATACAACAATGTTGGTGGCTTTGATGTAGACGAAATCTTTGGTGATGAAGTTGCTAACAACGGTGCAACACTTGACGGTGGTAAGATCGTTCTCGTTGACAATGATGACGTTAAGGGTTATGACGTAATCTTTGTTGAAGTTGCTGAAACAGCTGTTGTTGAAGAAGCTGAAGAAGGCTATGTTGCATTCAAAGAAGCTACAGCTACAACAGGTATTACAGAACTCGAAATTGATGAAGACGACACAGACAAGATCGTTATCGTTGCAAAAGACGGCGTAGAAATTTCTATGGCTGAACTCGCTGAATGGGATGTTCTCTCAATCATCGCTGCTGCTGATGATGCTCCTTACATTCTTGCTGAAGTTGTTTCTAATGAAGTTATCGGTACAATCACATCTGAATCAAAGTCAACAACATCTGCTACAGGCTATGCTTACAGAGTAGGCGATACAAAGTATGATGTAGCTGCTGGTGCTTATGGCATTGATGGCATTGCAGTTGGTGACGGCGGTAAGTTCTACATCGACAAGTACGGCAAGATTGCTGCATTTGACGAAGATTCAGCTCTCGCTTCAGGTGTTGCTGCAAACTACGCTTACGTAACAGAAGTTGCTTATGATGAAGATGTTCTCACAGGCAAGGATACAGCTATCGTTCAGATGATCACAGCTGACGGCGTTGTTGCTCTCAACATCAAGGCTACAGGCGCTAAGCTCAACGGTGCTACATTTGATATCACAGCTGATGCTTATGATACAGAAGAAGAACTCGCTGCTGTAATCAAGGGCGAAGTTATCAAATATCAGAAGAACTCTGCAAACAACATTACTTCTATCAGAACACTTGCAACAGATGATGATGTAACAAACAACTCACCTGCTGAAGCTACAGATTCTGAATATGATGCAGAAGACAACAGATTCGTTACAGGTAAGAAGTGCTACCTCGATCCCAACTCATATGTATTCTTCGTTGATGAAGATGAAGCTGAAGATTCATACCTCGGTACAGAAGCTGACCTTGCTGACGGCGAAAGCTATGAAATTATGGCTCTCTTCGGCGACAAGAAGGCTGAAGACAACAACATTCTCGTTGTTAAGGCTATCGCTGGTGCTGCAGGCAGAAAAGCTGGTCTTGCTGTAATCACAGCTGTAGGTACTTCTGAAAACGAAGATGGCGAACAGATTCTTGCAATCGAAGCTATCGTAAACGGCGAAGCAATCGCTGCTGATACAACATATGAAGTATACAGTGCAGTTGCTACAAAGACTGTAGAAATCGAAGGCGAAGACGTAGAAGTTGCTTACCTCACACCTGGTGATATTGTTAAGGTTAAGCTTGACGCTAACGGCGTTGCTACAGCTGTAAACGTTGTATTCGACTTCGAAGAAGACGTAAGAGCTCAGTATGATGAAGATGCTGAACTTGATGATTACGCTGTAAAATTCAGCAAGGATTACACAGCAACAGGCGATGAAAAGATCGCAGGCGGTGTTGTTACAAACTACAGAAAGACATCTTCAACAGCTACAATTGATAGCAAGGAATACAAGCTTTCACAGGCTGACAACATCATCGTTGTTGATGCAAACGGCAGAAAGCTCGACGTTAAGAAGGGTTCTGCTTCAAGCTTCAAGTACTATGAAGCTCTTTATACAAAGGCTACAGTTAACGTAACAATCGGCGATACACCTTACGCAGATGCTGATGCTGATGATGCTCAGCTCGCTGCTGACTATGTATTCGTAAGAACATACGAAGACAAGGTTACAGACGTTGTTATCGTTAAGGGTGTTGAGGATATGAAGGTTAGATAATTTATCTGACTTGAGTATCTGAAAAGAACTTAATAATTTAGGAGAGAAGCCAAATGGCTTCTCTCTTTTTTTGATGCATATTGTGGAAAAGCCTTCCCTGTGTAAGGGAAGGTGGCACGCGAAGCGTGACGGAAGGGTTGTTTGTAAAAACACAATATAATCGTGTTTACTTGAGGGGAAGGTGGGTTTTGCACAGCAAAACTCGGAAGAGGCGGTATTGTAGGGGAGGGTCTCGGTGCCCTCCCGAATAAACGGGTGGGGATGGAACCTCACTCCTACGACACCTCATCAGTCACTTCGTGACAGCTTCTCCTCAAGGAGAAGCCTGCAACCAGATAACCCATTTATGGGTAGCAAGTAAAAATACGCACGACTGGCAGGTCAATAAGAAAACAGCAAGGACAGACTCCTGTATTGAACAGGAAGCTGTCCTTGTTGTATTTTTTATAATAATTGGTAATTAAAAGTAATAGTGCACATAACTTCCTTTATTTCGCATCGGTGTTTATAAAAAAAATAATATTTTGGTGCGTTTTGATAACATTGTGTAGTTTAAAAAAAGAAGAAAAAATGTTAAAATTTATATATGATAAAATATTAATGGGGTGGTATATTGAACGCACTAAACAGAAAGAAAGAAGAGACGCAAGAGCGTCTTGGCTCAAAAAGCCTGCTTTCACGAATGAAAAAGTACAGGTTTCTGTATTTGATTCTTGCTCCGGCGCTGATTTTGGTTTTGGTGTTCTGTTATCTGCCTATGTTCGGTCTTGTAATAGCATTTCAGGATTATGACATAATAGGGGGAATAACGGCGAGTGAATTTGTCGGCTTTGATAATTTTGTGAAAATATTTACTATGCCGAAGTTTACAAAAGCCATAATAAATACTGTTAAATATAGCAGTGTTCAGTTGTTTTTGGGAATGCCGTTTCCAATAATTCTTGCTCTTTTGTTTAATGAGCTGAGAATGATTAAATTCAAAAGAGTTGTTCAGACTATAAGCTATTTGCCGTACTTTTTGTCGTGGATATCGGTAGTAGGTATGTTTTCGGCATTTTTTGCCCTTGACGGTACATATAATTCGTTTATGGCGGCAATTGTCGGAGAATCTTATGAAGCGAAAAATATTCTTACGGATGCGGATAACTTTCTTGGAATACTTTTCTGGACAAATATATGGAAAAACATCGGTTGGAACTCAATTATATTCCTTGCTGCAATAACGGGCATTGACCCGACGTTGTACGAAGCGGCTATGGTTGACGGATGCAACAGGTTTAAGCAGGTTTTGTATATTACGATACCGTGCCTGCTTCCCACAATAGCAATAATATTCATAATGAATACTGCCAGCCTTGTTACACTTAATTTCGAACAGGTTTTCGGTTTCCAGAACATTTATATTCAGGAAGAAACAGAGGTTATAAACACTCTTGTTTACAGACAGGGTATATTGAATGCTGAATATTCGCTTTCAACGGCGTTCGGAATGTTCCAGGGTGCTGTATCCTTTGCACTGGTGTGCATAACGAACTTTATTGTAAAACGTGTCAGCGGTGTTGGAATATGGTAAGGGGGTGTCTTGAGTGAAAAGAAGTTTTGGAGAAAGAATATTTGATGTATTTTTGGTTGTGTTTATGGTGCTTATGTGTGTTATTATGATATATCCGTATCTCAATCAGCTTGCAATATCACTTAATGACGGTACCGATACTATGTTGGGCGGTATTACGATTTTCCCGAGAAAGTGGACATGGTCGAATTATGATACCATCTTTTCCAATGAATCGCTGATTCGTTCGACCTTGGTTACAGTAATAACTGTTATCTGTTCCACGGTTTTCACGCTGGTAGTTTGTGTTGGGGCGGCTTATGCAATAAAAAAGAAGGATTTACCGTTCAGAAATGCTATTATATGGATTCTTCTTCTGCCCAGCTATATAAATGCAGGTGTAATACCTACATTCATATTGTTCAGGTATTTGCATCTTATAAATAATATCTTGGTTTACATACTGCCATCGGCATTTACATTCTATAATGTTATTATTATAAGAACGTTTTTGAACTCACTGCCTGTTGCTCTGGAAGAAGCGGCATATATTGAGGGTGCCAACGAAATGCAGATACTTTACAAGGTAATATTACCTCTTTGCAAACCTGTTCTTGCGACAGTTGCTCTATGGACAATGGTTGCATCATGGAACGACTGGACAACTACACTTTACTACGTAAACGAACCTTCACTTTTCAAACTTCAGTATATTATACAGCAGATAATAAAACAAAGCGAAGTGGTGCAGAAAATGGTAAATGATTCAGCACTCACGGGAGGTTCAACCACTGTACGCGCAAGACCGACTTCAGAATCGGTGAAAGCTGCGGCAATTATTTTTTCAACATTGCCAATTATTTGCACATACCCGTTTCTGCAGAAATATTTTGTTAAGGGCGTAGCAATCGGAGCGGTTAAAGATTAATATAAAAATTTTTATAATAAATAGGAGGAATTTTTTATGAAACAGCTGAAAAAAATCATTTCAGGAATTCTTGTGGCATGCTTTTTGCTTGGCGGTCTTTCTGCTTGCAAAAAAGAAGAAAAGACATCATCGGTGCTTACTCAGGACGGAAAATTTGTTCCCCAAAAAGATATGGATATAACTGTATGGGTTACACAGGGCTCTGACTATGTTCCGCCTGTTGAGGCAAAGGAAAATCTTGTAGGTCAGTGGCTTCAGGACAAGACGAGGGTAAAGATTAAAAACACTTACGGCAACGGCGGCGGTCAGTGGGAAGGCGTGCTTGCAAGACTTATTGCAGGAAATAACTTCCCCGAGCTTGTAGCTTGCGGCGGCGGTCAGGGTCCCGCACACTTTGCAAAGATTGCTGAAGCAGACAAAATCTGGGAGTTGACTCCTGAAATGCTTCAAAAGTATGCACCGGATGTTTGGGAAAGTGTTCCTCAGGCAATGTGGGAAAGAATGAAGGTCAACGGAAAAATATATGGCGTTCCATATAACTTCCCTGTGGACAGAAGAATAGACCCGGATATTTCAGACGAAGAAATTGCTGCATCGGGAAAGGTTTATACTGATGTGGGAACATCAATATGGATAAGAGACGATATTTTACAGATGCTCTATCCTGATGCGTTGAGCTATAATGATATGCTTGAGCTTCTTGAAAAAGAGGGTAAGCCTATTGGTGACTACATATATGATGTACCCATTGAGAGCACAGAGGATGTAGTTAAGCTTATGAAGGATATTGATGCTCTCGATTTGAAGGTAGGAAAGAAGGATGTGTATACATTCGGTTATGCCGGTGCTGACTGCTGGCAGCCTCTTGCACTTCTTGGTGCACAGCTTATGGGATATGTGGGACATCATTATATTTCTTCGTGGGATACAAAAAATGAAAAAATTATAATTCCGCTTCTTGATGATGTTGTAAAGGAAGGTGCTCTTCTTCAAAATCAGCTTTTGAGAGAAGGTATAATTGATCCGGACAGCTTGGTACATACAGATGCACAGTTCAAGGAGAAGGTGTTGAACGGTCAGTATGCAATGGCAATTATTTCAGCAGCAGGGCATCCTCCGTTTGTAAATGACACAATTGCAAAATCCGGCAAAGATTTCCGTTACAGACCGCTTTACACAAAGGTTAAAACTGCAGAAGGTTATGATGTAACCGAGCAGCCGCTTTCATGGGGTGATTCTGTAGGTATCTTGAAGACGGTGAAGGAAGAAGACCTTCCCCAGATACTTAACTGGATGAATGTGCAGTTTACCGATGAATGGGAGGAAATCCGCAACTGGGGTCCAAAGGACGCGGGGCTTTATGTAGAGAATGAGGATGGTACAAGAACTTTTGTGAATGACGAGTTCAACAAAAAATATATTTACCATCAGGAAAATAATCTGAACGATGAAGATTGTATGGGTCTTGATACAACCTGCGGACCATTCACTATGAAATTTAAGCTTAACAGCAAATGGAATCCGATGATATACAACAAGGTTGCAACTTATGGTATGGTTCCCGAGGACGGAGGAAAATTCAGTCCTGACAGTGAGCATGTTGTAACTCCTGTGCCTGCACCTCCGTCAGATGTATGGGCTGCAGAGTATGCAGAGCTTGATACTGTTATAAAATTCTGGTCATCACGTTCACAGTGGGAAGATCCCTTTAAGCTTACGCTTGTTGCAAAATCTGACGAAGAGTTTGATAAAAAATGGGAAGCTGCAATCAAAAATATGAAGGATATTGTTGACGTTGACAAGATGGCAGAGGACATGACAAAGATTGCAAAAGAAACACTTAAATAACGGAAAGGAATGTATCTCACTTGAAACATTTTAAATTTTTATCAGCTGTATCGCTGGCTTTGCTTTTTTCGTTACCGCAAACAGTTGCTTTGGCGGAATCGTATCCTGTATCGAAGACAGAGCTTGTAAATGTGGCTGAATGTAAACCGATTGTGTCAAGCCATCCCCATACTCATACCATTGAGGGTTGGGAAATAACAAATCTCACAGACGGTGACAGGAATACATTTACCGTTTCTGAATTCGGACCGGACGTAGCGGGTCAGGAAGCTTTTACCATTGACCTGCTTAGAAGATGCAAGGTTGAAAAGATTGAGGTTTTTGACCGTCACGACAATGATATGAGCACAGGAAGAGCAAACTTTGATATTATCGGTGCAAATAATGAGGATTTTTCTGATGCTGTAACTCTTGGAAGTCTCGGTTCAACTGATGACACTCTTTTTCCCCATGGCGGGGCATTTACAATTGAATTGGACGGCGAGGATGCATACCGATATATCAGGTTTCAGAAAACAGCATCGGGTGATTATCAGTACGCAGAAATAAAAGTGTGGGCAAACCAGACGGTGACTGATGTTGCAAGAGGCACAAAGGCAGACAAAATCATAACAGATGCTCTCAATGACAACAGTCATTGGATATATGATTTTGCACCGCCTGAGGCTGCGTTTGACGGTGAAACATCAACCTCCTGGCTTGAAGACGGTTCAGCTTACAGATATTACAGAGTAGACCTTGGCAAACCCTATCATATAGGTATGATAGAAATGACTCCCCGTGATATGTCAGCAGACGAAAGCATGGGAGATATATGGGGCAAAAAGTATATAAAGCTTTACGGAAGCAATACGGATGCTACGGATAATACAATTTTTGACCCATACAGTGCTCCTCCCGCAGATGCCGAGGCAGAAGAACTGGGCTTTAAGAAGCTTGCTCAGGTGGGAGCAGATAATCCGGTTGACGGAGAGATGGTATTCCCGTCATTATGGATTCCTGAGGGTACAGAAGATGTGAATGGCAAGCCCGGCAAGTTCCAGTCTACAGTAGACGATACAGAAGCATATCGTTATATTACATACAAGCATTATATGTCTCTTGGTGCATCTCTTTCTACATTTTCACTTTATGTAGTTCATCCTCAGGTGAACAGTGCGGAGATTGCGGGTGATACAGTGGTAGTGAATTTCAGCGATGAAATGGACACGGCAACTCTCAATGAAAACAGTGTTACAGTTTTTGTTGGCGACGAAAAGCTTGAGGTTGATGCGGCGTTCCCTGATGCATATACAATGACGCTCAAGCTTGACAAAACTTATTTTGACTCAAAGGTAAGGGTTGTGATTTCCGAAGATGCACAAAATCTGAAGGAAGTGGGGTTGGCGACCGAGACAACCTTGAATCTCGTTTCACCGCCTGCCATAGAGGTTCGTGAATTCAAAATTCAGGATAAAAAAGAGGGCGAAGGAAATGAAATTACTTCGCTGGACGGGGTTACGGAAGCAGGAGCATATGTTACTGTGAAGAACAACATGACAGAGAAAAGTGAGGATATAATTGTTCTTACGGTTTTGTTTGACCAAAACAATACAGTAACTCAAATAAATGAAGTGCGCGCAACCTTACTTCCTCTTGCAGAGCCCACAACTATTGTGTGCGGCTTTGACATAGAAGATGGAGAAAACTGCCGTTTGGCAACATTTATATGGAAAGATTATGATTTTATGAAACCTTGGGTTAATCATAAAACAATCCGATAGGAGATGAAAATTATTCTTTCCGCAAAGTAAAAATTTATAATGAGGTGTAAAATTATGAAAATAAAGTATTTTTCAAAACTCACATCATGGATTCTTGCACTTGTAATGTTATTCACAATTCTTCCGGCAAATCTGGTATTTGCATCTGAAACAACGGTTGAGAACGGAACCTTGATAGCTTCAAGAGAAGATGTTGAAGCGGATATACGTATTGGTATTTTCGGTGACACACATGTTACTGTAGATCCTATATGGACAACAGCAGAAGCAGGTGTTGGCGATGTAATGGAAGCGTACAAAATTATAGACTCAAATATGGACGCTTTCGCAATGCCAGGAGACGTTATCTTCAATGTTGACCCGGCACAGGAAAAAACACAGGACGACAAAGTGAAATATCAGGCTGTAATAGACAAAATGAAAGAGGATTTCCCCGCTCTTGATTACAGCAAAGAGGCACAGACCGATTCGGAAAATAAAAATAAGGTTATCTGGTCAATGGGTAACCATGAAATCACTCTTGGTGCTTATGAAAACAGTGTTACCACCTTTGACAACGGCAGAACATGGCAGCAAGAGGTTGCTGACAATGTAGAACTTTATGAAGAATTCTTCGGTCATGATGCTTGCTACAGCACAACAGTAAATGGTTATACATTTGTTACAGCAGAGCCTTATGATTATCTCAACAACTATGTGAATCCTGCTGACAAAACAGTTATGTCAGCCCTTGAAGCTCAGGCAAAAGCACTTCTTGAAGCAGGGCTTGCGGCAGATGAAACAAAGCCTGTATTCTATCTTCAGCACGAAATGATGGATCAAACCGGATATGTTGGCAGCAGCACTTCACCTATGAGAAACTCTGCAGAATTTCAGCAGTTTGTTTTAAGCAATCCGAGAATTGTGGTAATAAGCGGACACGCTCATTTGCCTTCAAATGACCCCAGACTGATTTGGCAGGCTGAAAACGGTTCTACTCATATAAATATTCCTGCAGCTGCAGGCTCAACTCACAAGTACGGCACAAGCGAAGAAGTGACCGAGACAAGTGATGCTACAAGATACCATGAGTCAGCTTCTCACGCAATCCTTCTTGAAGCTAACGGTGCTGAAGTTGCATTGCGCAGATTTGATGTAAAGACAAAAAAATATATTGGTGAGCCCATTGTATTTACACCCGGCGTTGCTGATGCAAAGTATACAAGTGCAAAATTCACCACAGCAAAAGAATCAACAGAAAACAAGCCGTACTTCAATGAGGATGCTGCAATTTCTGTTTCAGACATAACAAACAGTACAGCAAATGTGTCATTCCCCATTGCATACAAGGATGGCGAATCGGCAGAAGGTCTTCAGGATTCCTTTGTACATCTTTACACTATTACGGTTACAAACAAAAATACAGGAAACGTAACAAAAACAATTAAAAAGCTGGATGACTTCTGGAGAGCAGATGCAAACAAGCGTACAGTGCGGTCATTCTCACTCAGCAACCTTTCAAGAAATACAGAGTATGAAATATCTATTGTACCTTCTTCATCACTTGGACAGAAGGGTGACGCTCTGGTGAATACATTTACAACAACAAATGAAAAAACAGCAGAAGAGCTTGCTCTTACCACAAAAACAGACCTTAAAAATGTGGCATCCGGCAAGACTCCCACATCAACTCTCAGCAGTGCCTCAAATCTTGCGAATATTGTTGACGGAGATGCAAATACAATGCACTCGGGCACATACAACAGCGGCGATTATATCCTCTTTGATTTGGGAAGACGTTATAATATTGAAAAGATTGTTTTAAATGCTTATAACAGTGGTAGCGGTGCGAAAAGAGGCTTTGTTCTTGAAGCGTCCAATGACCCTGCATTCCCGGAGGGTAAAACAGATAAGCTTTATGAATGTGCGCATAATGTAAATTCGAATGAAGATTTTGATGGTAATAACAACCTTACGCTGAATTTCAGCGGTTCGAATGACTACAGATATTTGAGATACAGAAGAACTGTTGACGGATGGTATATCTATGTTGGCGAGTTCCAAGTATATGCAAGAGAATACATCACCGAGGTTTCAAGAAACAAGCCTGTTGAAGCAAACATCAGCGGTTATAACAGCACAAATCCTGCATCCTATGCTGTAAACGGTAAAAGCGACAAGGGTTGGTGGTCAGCGTATCCGGGTGAAGGAAGCGGTAAGTTCAAAGCCTTTGGTACAGATGAAATTCTGGACTATCTTGTGGTAGACCTTGAAGCAAGCCTGCCGGTTAGTCTTATTGAAATTGAATATCCAAAGGGAATTGCAGATAATACAGCATCAAGACAGGGCTGGTCGGTATACGGAAGTACAGAGCTTCCCGAAAAAGCATCTTCAACCGGTACAAATGTGGTTACTTACAGACCTGATATGGTAACTTCAACCATGCCATCTATGTTTACACAGCTTTGCTCAACAGGAACGGGCTATTATCTGCCCCAATACGGTACAACACCTCTTAAAATGAAAAGTAATCTGGCTGATACTGTTGGTTATGTAAAGCAGAACGTAAATACAGCCGGAAATGCATACAGATACATTACTTTCAAAAAGCTCAACAAGAATATTGCACAGCTCGGCGAAGTTAGAGCATTTGTAACGAATCCTACTTTGAACAGTGTAAAGATTAACGGCGATGCAATCAACCTTTCGTTCTCTGATGCTATGGATACTGCAACACTCACAAGTGACAACATAAAGATTTACAATACTTCGGGCGTTGAAATAGAGAATGCAGTTCTGACTCCTTCAGCTGACGGATACGAGGCTGCAGTTACAAATGCCCCCGATGCTCAGAAGGTTGAAATCAGTTACAACTTAAAGAGTGCAGCAAATGTGGAAATTGCAGGTACACTGACACGCTATATTGCAAAGGATGTTAACCTTGAAGGTAAGCCCATAATAAACGAAGAAAACGTCAATATTGCAATGGGCAAGCAGGTGACTGTATCGGGAATAACTGAAGAAAATTATTCAAATGGCGGTGCAGGCGTTGTTGACGGAAGCGCAAGCTCCAATCTTTACGGTTCGTTCACAGCTTCATCAAGTATAACAATAGACCTTGAAAACAGATACAATATTGAGAGAATAGTATTGAAGAACCCCACAAACGGAAATCAGACAGGTCAGATGTATGAAATTCAGCTTTCAAATGATGAAAGCTTTGCAGAGTATGATGTGGCTCATCACGTTGGCGGACTTGTGGGTGATGCATTTGATGCAGTGGCAGGCGGTGCAGATATTACCCTTGACGGCACAAAGGATTACAGATATGTGAGGTATCAGAAGACTGCTGCTTGCTGGGGAGGTATTGAAGAAATTGAAGTTTATGCTGACAGAAGCCTTATGGAGATTTCAAGAAATGCCACAGCTGTTGCAAATGCAGAATATGCTTCAACTTACGGCGCTCAAAATATTGTAGACGGCAAGAATGCGGCTGTTACAGACGGCTGGACAACCGGATGGCCTAAAGATTCCTCAGATATTGTGAATCCATGGTTGTATGTAGACCTTGGTGCAAGCTACCCCATAACAAGAATTGAAATGGAATCATTGTATAGTGAAAACCCATTTAATGCCGGCGGCGGTAGTGAAAGACGCTTCTGGAATGTTTACGGAAGTAAAACCATGAACACAGATGATTTGTTGCTTGAAAATGACAGCGGTGTTCATGCCACAATTGCAAAGATTGGTGATGGATATGACCTGTTGGGCACAGTAAAAACAGGATATATGCCTTACTATAATGAAGGTCAGAATAACGATACTTATTATACTTTCGCAGAGGCTCAGAATTCCGGAGCTAATACAAACGGTATATTGAGAGACGATGTTTCGGGTGAATACAGATACATTACCTTCCAGAAAGCGTATAAAGGTCTTGCGGGTCTCGGTGAGGTGAGAGTATACACTCCTGCGGCTCAGGCAAACAGCGTCAGACTGAACGGCAACGAAATAACAGTTTCGTTCTCAGACAAGATGTTCCCTGAAAACATTAATTCCGAAACAGTTGTTCTCAAAGATGCAAGCGGTAATGTGTTAAGTCAGAATAATGGATATGCTGAAGACTATGAGTATACATTTACAACAGACGAATTGAAACCGGCTACTACATATTATCTGACAGTTTCTTCTGCAATTAAGAGCCTGAGCAGTATGCCCATTTCGGCAAAGACAATAACATTCACAACACCGGCATATGTAACACTTTCGGAGGTTTCGGTGTCAGATGCAAACGGAGAGGCTCCTACACTCAAAGCAAATACTGCATACACCCTTACAGCAAAGATGGCTTCAACCTTTGAAACCAAAACTCCTGTAATGGTAGTGATTGCGGAGAAGGATGCATCACACAGACTTGTAAAAGCTTATACAGCAAGTGCAGAAGCAACAGCAAAGGGCACATCAACCCTGACAGTACCCTTTACAACAGGCGAGACTGTGGGAAGTATAATTGAAGTATATGTTTGGGACGAAACAACCCTTGAACCATATTCAGTAAAAGTAACAAAATAAACACTTCACGGAACAGAGAATAGCTCGCTGTTCTCTGTTCCCATATGTAGTTTACAGCTTGATATTTTCAAGATAAGGAGGTTGACATGAATAGATTTATAACCATGCTTCTTTCGGCAGTGATAGCGTGTACGTCGGTACAGGTTCCGGTGTTGGCTGAAATGGCACCTGTTATGCACGAAATATATGTTTCACCTGACGGAAACGATGAAGCCACAGGAAGTAAGGAATCTCCGTTCAGGACAGTGGAACGTGCAAGAGATGAAGTTCGGAAATTAAATGACAATATGACAGCGGATATAAATGTTTATCTTCGTGAAGGCGTTTACCGTCTTGAAGAAACACTTGAATTTACATCGGATGACAGCGGGACAAATGGTTACTATGTTAACTACAAGTCATATCCCGGAGAAGAAGCAGTTATTTCCGGTGCGAAAAAGATTGAGGGCTGGAAGAAGACATCTGATGGAAAAATGTGGACAGCAAATGTGGATGGCATTGAGTATGCTCCGCAGCTTTACGTGAATAACAGACGTGCCAGAAGAGCACAGAGTGAAGAACTTATAGATGTTGATGCGTTTTATACATTGCCCGGTTCCAAAGAAGCGGCAGACGGGCTTATAAGCAAAAATACAAAGTATGCATCATATAAAAATGCAGAAGATATTCAACTGCACTTTGCAAGAGGCTGGAGAAGCTACACTATAAATGTGGAGAGAATTTCTGCATCATCAGAGGGAAGCAGGTTTTTGCTTCGTCAGCCGTCCTTAAAAGCAATGATGGGGCTTATCAGTACGGTTTCACACTCGGTTGAGCCGGGGCATAATTTCATTCTTGAAAATGCCTTTGAAGAGCTTGATGTTGAGGGAGAATTCTATTATGACAGAAGCGAAAAAAAGCTTTATTATCTCCCGCGAAGTGATGAGAATATGGCAACCGCAGAGGTTGAGCTGCCGGTTTTGGAGCAGCTTATGACAATAAGAGGTGCCCACGGCGGAAATAAGGTTAAAAATATAACCTTTGATTCTCTGACTATGGGACACACTGCATGGCTCAGAATGTGCCGTTACGGTCATATCGGCGACCAGGCAGGAGATATGCTCCCTGAGGAAACAAAATGGATTACAGAGCCGGGTTTCACTATGGTGCCTGCAACAATCCAGATGAATTTTGCGGAAAAGGTGAATTTCACAAACAACAAAATATGCGATATTGGTGATGCCGGTATCGGTATGTATAACGGTGTGTCAGGATGCCGTGTTGAGGGAAATGCATTCTTTGATATAGGAGACAGTGCAGTTACCATCGGAACGGCTGACTACACCTATGGAAGCAAGGAAACTGACGGCACAAACGTTGCTGCAGGCAAGATAGCTTCAGCAAGCAGTTATGACCTTTACGGCAATCCTTTCAATGCCATAGACGGAAACAGAAAGACCGCATGGAATCCACCAAAGGCAGGTCCTCATTGGCTGCAGATTGACCTTGGTGAAAAGTATTCCATAGACAGAATCGAGATTGACGACAGAATAGATTCGCCCTCGGCAAGCAATACAAGAAATAACATAGAGATACTTGCGTCAAATGATGCTGATTTCCAAAGATACAAGGTTATTGCAAGCCTTGGACCCGTACCCTATGAGCAGTACGGCACAGCGGTTCTTAAATCAAATACGGATGAAAAGTTTCGCTATGTAAGGGTTTCGAGAAAAGAGTACTTTCTTGTTCCCGAAGTGCGTGTGATTTCCAAGGATATTGGCACTACTGCCGGAATTGAAATATGCAGCAATAACTCTGTTACCAACAACGTAATCACAAGAATTGGGCTTATGAACTATGGTGCACCCGGTGTTACGGCATATTATGTTCAGGGTATGGATATTTCTCACAATCATTTTTATGACATACCCTATTCGGGTATATCTGAGGGTTGGGGCTGGACAAATTATCCTGACAATGTGGAGTGTCGGGACAACCGCCTTAATTATAATCTTTTAGAGAATCATATGCAGGTTGCATTTGACGGCGGCGGTATATATATGCTCGGAAATCAGATAAACACCACCGAAATAGGTAACTATGTGCGTGAACAGCACAACAACCTTGCGGCACTTTATCTGGATTCAGGTTCGGAGAGAATAACGCTTAAAAACAATGTAACCGAGGTTGCACCCTTTGCTTTTTCTTCTGCCGGAATATCAGCAAACAATCTCTGGAAGGATAATTGGTCAACGGGCTCACATTCGGTTATTAATCTTAATGAAAACTGCCTTATTGACAACAATCAGCTTATCATTCCGGGCAATGCACCTCTTGAAGCGGTTGCTGTTATGAAAAATGCAGGGGTAGAAGAAAAATATCGGGGTCTTGAAGAAAAGGCAGGCAAAAATTACTGGCCTGTATCCCGTGAGATGCTCACCAACAATGCGAAAAAGGAAATTGTTATGGGGCTTATGGGCGATGCGACCTTTGTTGGACAGTATCTTACCTATTACATACATTCTGCTCAGGAATGGTTGAAAATTGCAGAGGTGGGAAGCGGTCTTTGCCAATATCCGCAGGAGGCTGTTGACAGACTGTATGCGGCACTTGACGAGGCAAATACGGTTGTTGCAAAAGAGCCTGTGAACAGAGATGATATTCTTGAAGCACGCTGGACTCTTTTTGACAGAATTGAAGAATTCAAAAACAGCAAGATTACATATCCCGTGGATGAGCTTGTTGAGATTGCTGAAAAGGAGCTTGAAAATACTGTTATCGGAAGCGATGAGGGTATGAATGCGCAGTATGATTACAATGTTCTGGTGGGCGCAATAAAAGAAGCGCAAAAGTATCCTGATGATGAAATTATCAAACAGTATCTTGAACAAAGCATAATTTCACTCAGGAAAAACAAGGTTAATTTTGACATCCTTTCTGCCTCACTTCCCGATCAGACAGGTAGTGCGGTGATAGACAAGGAAAACAACTTGGTTACAGTTCCTGTCAAGCATCTTGCTGACCTTTCGGCAATCAAACCAAATCTTGGCATAAACAGTCAGGTGAGAATCACGCCTTCCCTTGATGTTCCTCAGAACTTTACGAAGGATGTGGTTTACACCATTTCGAGCCTTGACGGAAAACATTTAAAACAGTGGACTGTCCGTGCTCAGAAACCTATTCCTTTAAGTCAGGAGGGTGCTGTCAGCCTGAAAGATGCTATTGCAGATAAGGATAACTGGAATATGTTCTCCAGTATGAACTGCTCCAACTATTCGGGAGAAATCTATGGAGACATAACAATGAACTTTGATATGGAGATTGCTTCCCGTGAGATGAGTTACCCCGGTTTTGTGTTCAGAACGCAGGATCCGGACAAAGACTTTACTCAGAAGGGTAATGCAACTTATATCCTTATTTTCACTCCCGGACAGATTGAATTCTATCGTTTTAACGATGGCATAAGAACACAGTTCTACGGTCCTGTTGCAAGTGTGCCGGCTATCTTTGGCGGTGCAATCCAGACGGATGCGTTCAAGCTCGGTACGGGACTCAAGAACAAAATGGAAATTGTTACGCGAAATGAAGGCGACGGCGTAAGATTGAAATGTACAATAAACGGAGAGGTCATCTTTGATTTTGTGGATAATTATCCGGGAGCTATTTTAGATGCGGGATATATTGGAACCGTATCACCTGATTCACCGGTAATTCTTACCGCTGAATAGAATAATAATGACAAAAGTTAGAGGTGCTTGGGGTACAGACAGGATTTGTGCCCCAGGCAGATGCCTTATCTGAAAGGAAGGATTATAACTTTGAAAAACAGACTTATTACTACTTTTACAGCATTAGCTATGCTTTTGTCGCAGTTTGCGGTTTTTGCATCGGATAATGCGGTGAATGTTGCGTTAAATATGCAAGCATCTGCTTCGTCGGAGCTAAGCGGCGAAAATGCGGCAGATAAAGCTAATGACGGGATTAACGACAATGAAAGCTACACCTATTATATGAGCAATGCAGAGGATGAAATGCCATGGTGGCAGGTGGATTTGGGCTTGTCTTTTCCCGTGTCGAAAATTGAAATTGAGGCAAGAAAAGGCAGCAATAATGAGGCGGAAAGAAAAAATTTCCGTATTATCGGTGCAAATAAGGATGATTTTACAGACAGCGTAGTTCTTGCGGAAAATTCTGAGGACTATGGCGAAAAATTTGTATGTGATTTTTCAACAAGACAAGTGATAAGATATGTAAAAGTTGAAAAGACAGCTGCGGAGCCTCTTTCAATCGGTGAAATAAGGGTTCTGGCTGAAAAGAATGAAATTCCTCAAGGGGCTGAAACGGGCGTTGCAGGCTCAGCTTCGGCTGATGAAAGCATGGCGGGTGCCGGCACGGCATTTTCGGATATTGCCGGAACAAAGTATGAAAGTCCTGTACGATTTTTGAATGCTCTTGGAATAATGAACGGATACCCCGACGGAACATTTCGTTCGGAAAATGAAATTACAAGAGCTGAATTTACAAAAATTGCTGCAAAGCTTTATGGTATGACTGCCACCAATTCTTCGCCCACATTCAGCGATGTAGCGGAAGACCACTGGGCATATTCCTATATCGAAACAATGGCGTCGGCAAAAGTAATTGATGGTGTCGGAAACGGAAGATTTGCTCCTGATGATGTTATAACCACAAATCAAACGGTTAAGATTCTTGTTGCACTTTTGGGCTACAAGGAGATTGCAGAATTTAATGGCGGTTATCCTGATGGTTATGTGAAAATTGCCAATCAGCTGAAGCTTTATAAGGGTGCAGGCGAAATAGGCGAAAGTATCACAAGAGGTCAGATTGCAATTATGGTGAAGAACGCTGTTGAAACAGATGTGTTGAGACAGACAACCTTCGGTGATAAATCGGAAGCGTCCACTATTCCGGGCGTGACCTTGCTTTCTGAAAACCTGGATATTTACCAGGCGGAAGGTGTTGTTGATGCTGTAAGAGGTACGTCACTCACAGATGCAAATGATGAAGGCGACAGTACCTATCTTACGATAAACGGATATGAGTATTTTTCAAAAATAGACAATATTGAGAGCTTTTTCGGTTCTTATGTGGATTTTTGGTATTACAAGAGCGAGAACAGACCTTATGAAATTCTCTTGATGGTATTGGACAAATCCAACACCATAGTGGAGATTGATGCAGAGGATATTATTTCGGCGAACAGCGATCAGGTTGAATATTATGACGGTGATAAAAAGAAAAAAGTGTCAATATCTGATTCGGCAGATGTAATTTACAATGGTTTTGCTTTGAGAGATTACACAGAAGATGACCTTTGGCCTCTTGATGGTAAAATACGTCTTGTTGACAACGACAATGACAATGATTTTGATGTTTATATCGTAAACAAAATTGATACGTATGTTGTCAACCGTGTGAATTCTGCAAAGAATATCATAAGCGTAAAGAATGGGGCAACTGTTATTGAGATTAACGAAAGTTATGATATGACAACAATCACCAATGCCTCCACCGGTATAGAGGCTGAAATAGGGGACATAAAGGAGTGGGATGTTCTTTCTGTCACAGAGAGCTATACGGAAAATGGCTCCAAGTATTATGACATACTTATTTCAGACAAGTACATTGACGGAGTATTGGAAACCATAGGTGACGATTATATTGTTATAGATGGCGAAAAATATGAAACAGTTCCGGGCTTTGATTTTTCTGAGGTTCAGGTCGGTGACGAAGGTGTGTTCTATGCAGATGCGTACAACAGAATTGCCGCATATGACGGAAGTGCTGTGCGTGAAGGTGAATACGGCTTTTTGAAAGCTATGAAGGTGACGGACGGAATTTCCCCGATAATGCAGTTCAGAATTTTTACAACCGATGGCTCCTTCGTGACACTTGATGCACACAAGAAAAAGTTTAAAGTAGACGGAATAAAATATACGGATAGTGATTTTGATTCTGTTTTTGCACACTTGAAGAGAAATGAATATATTTCTGATTCTGTGGCACAGCCTGTGAAGTTTGTCAGAGACGGTCAAAACCGGATTACCTCAATCGACACAGTTTATGTGGGTGAGGAAGGCGAAGAAAGCTTTAGCTGTGATTCACCTTTGACAAATCGTTATTGGAAGCATACCGGTATTATGACAGTTGTTGCAACAGGCGGAGAGCAGGTTGCAGTAGGCGGTGACACGGTGATGTTCAAAGTGCCTGCGGATATATTTGAAGAGGATGACTTTGAAATAGTAAGCACGGCATCACTCAGCTCGGATTCACAGTATTCTGTTGCGGTTTACGACAGCGGTGCTGAAAAGATTGCAGGACTTCTGGTTCTGGGCGGAGCAGAGACGGTTGAAGCTGTTGCCGGAAACAGGCTTATGCTTGTGGAAGAGGTTGTTGTTTCTTTGAACGAAGAAGGCGAAATTGTTGCGAAGGTGTGCGGACTTTATCACGGAAACAGAGTTGAATTCAGTGAGAAGGAGCAGGGAATTATTGATGTTGACGACCTTGTGTGCGGAGATGTTATATCTCTTTCTCTTACTGCAGGAAATCTCATAAAGGGTTATACAAAAAGATGGTACAAAGATGGTATCCCCGAAGATGTTACTACAAGAGCTGTATCTCCTGATGAACCTTACGGATGCCTTTCGGGAACCAATGATGAGCTTTGTCTGGTGTACGGAAAGGTTCTTACGATGAAGGATAGTATTATTACCGTAGGTCCTGAAGATGATTCGGCATACGAACCGATTGTTGTAAGTTTGTATTCGCCTGAACTGAAGATTTATCGTTATGACAGTGAAGAGGAAAAAATCTATACAGCTTCTCCTGATGAAATATTTGATGCAGCAAGCTCCGGAAGTTCAAGAGCTTCAAGAGTTCTTGTGCGTATCAGCTGCAGACAGGAATATGAACTTATTATATTCGACTGATGTGAAAGGGGTATAAATATATGAAATTAAGGATTTTCAGTATATGCCTGTGTTTGGTTTTTTGCTTGTCTTTTTTGAACACAAGCGCAAGCAATGCCAAATTTACCGATATTACTGTTGATTATGACAGAGCAACAGGCACTGTAAGTATAAGTGGCAAGGCTCCTTTTGCGGAGAATATGTCTGAACCGGTCCGGCTTGTAGTGTTAAAGCCGGAAACGGATGTAAAAAAGCTCATAAGCGGTGAAGAAACATTTTTGACCTGCGGTGTGCATGTTGATGAAGTTATGCTTGATGAAGATGCATTTTCCTTTGAGAATTTTGTTATTCCCACAAGCTATGCTCCCGGCAAGTATATTGTTCGTATAGCAAAGGAGGATGTGGCATACGACGGGGCAATTCCTGTTGGTACAGTTGAACAGGCGACAGCTCTTTTGAACAATGCAAGCCACGAAGAAATACAAAGTTATATAGAAATGTACAACGATGTATACGGTCTTGATACAGATGACAAGAGCATTTACGGACACTTTGACAGCAAGGGTACGAAATACGTGCTGTCAAAGCTTGCCGACAAAACATACAGCGGTCTTGACGAGTTTAAAGACAAATTTGACATGTATACAGATATTTACAAGGTGAAGACAGGTCCGTGGGGAACTCTTGAAGATATTATTATTTCTGATGCAACTCTCCTTGGTCTTGAACTGAATAAGTATAATTTGCTTTCTGAGAGCGAACAGGACAAAGTATTCAAGGAGCTTGTGGGAAATCTTTATGAAAGCGATACAGAATTTAAAGAAGCCTTTGACAATGCTGTGAAGCAGGCGAAAAAAAGCACAGAGACTTCAGGCGGCTCAACGGGCGGAAGTGGTTCAGGCGGCAGCGGCTCGGGAAACACTGTGAGCTGGTCGGGAAATCCATCTGCTTCCGAAACGGCAAAGCCCGCAGCACCCTTTGGAGACTTAACGGCTCATTTGTGGGCGGAAGACAGTATCATAAAGCTTTATAACAAGGGTATCATAAACGGCAAGGCGGAGGGAGTATTTGCTCCTGAGGACTGTCTTACAAGAGCAGAGGCGGTAAAGTTGCTGGTGCTTGCTTTTGGCGGAGTTGCCAGCAATGCAGAATGTGATTTTGGGGATGTTGGCAGAGCTTCATGGATGTATCCATACATTGCAACGGCCTTTGAAAAAGGAATCATAAAGGGTTACGAAAACGGCAATGCAGGAGCTGATGATAATATTACACGTGAGGATTTCTGTGTAATGATTCTGCGTGCTGCGAATAATGAAGGCGTTATTCTTGAAGCATCCTCAAATGAGATAGTTTTCAGTGACAGCGAAGATATTTCTTTATATGCCAAAGAGGCGGTAAAAACTCTTCAGATGGCCGGTGTAGTAAATGGTATGGGTGAGAACAGCTTTCTTCCCCGGGCTTATACAACAAGAGCACAGGCGGCAAAGATTGTTTCAGGTCTGATAGATTAATTGCGGAGGTGCGCACATTGAAAGCTTTGAAAATATCGGTATTCATATGTACGGTTTTGGTTTTACTTCTTTCGCTGACCGCTATGGCGGCAGAGTTTCCCGTAACGAAAACGGAGCTTGCCAACGTAGCTCAGAACAAACCAACAACATCAAGCGACCCGGATGCACATACAATACCCGGGTGGGAGGTATCCAATCTCACTGACGGAGACAGAGCAAGCTATACAGTTTCGGAGTTTGGTGCGGAAAGAGCAGGAAAGGAAGCTTTTACAATAGACCTTCTCAGAAGATACAAGGTTCAAAAAATTGAGCTTTTTGACCGTTATGATTATGATGCACAGGACGGACGCAGGTTTATTGATGTTATTGCAGCAAACAATCCGGATTTTTCGGACGCTGTAACTCTCGGAAGTCTTGCGGAAAAGAATGATGATATATTTCCTCATCAAGGTGCTTTTGAGGTTGTGACAGATGGAGAGAAGGCGTACAGATATATAAGAATTCAACGAACAGGAAGCGGTGATTATCAGTATGCTGAAATAAAAGTATGGGCAAATCAGACTGCTACCGATATTGCAAGAGGAATAGGTGCAGATAGTATTATAAGCGATGCACTTTCGGATGATGCCCATTGGGTTTATGATTTTGCACCGCCTGAAACAGCATTTGACGGAAATACCGCAACCTGCTGGGTTGAGGATGGAAATGCATATAGATATATGAGAGTTGACCTTGGGGAGAAACATCATATCGGTATGATTGAAATGTCGGGAAGAGATTTTTCTATAGACGACAGACAGGACGATTATTGGAGCAGAAGCTATATCAATATATACGGAAGCAACACCGAAGATACAGAAAATAGTATTTTTGATGTTCACAGTGCACCCGATGAAGCTGAAATTGCCTCGGCGGGCTTTCAGAAACTTATAAAATTGGGAAGTATGGCGAATGCCATAGACAGCCAGGTAACCTTTCCTGCGGTATATGTACCTGCCGGAAACGAAACACTTTACGGCAAGGCGGGAAAATTCAGTGCTACGGTTGATGACAGCCAGGCATACAGATATTTCACATACAAAAAAAGAATGTCCACGGGTGCGGCTCTTTCAACTTTTTCCTTGTATGAGATTAATCCTGTTGTGAATGATGTTGACTTTTCGGATGGCTTGCTTACTATAAACTTCAGCGATGAAATGAATGCTGATACAGTTAGTTCTTCAAGTGTATATCTCACAGACAGCAACGGTGATGTTCTCAATGCGGATGTAGCCAAAAAGGATGAATATACCTATACAGTTGATATTTCCAGGGCAAACAAGGAGCTTTCATATACCCTTACCATTGAAAATACAATAAAAAACAAAAAGAATGTTGCTCTTGCTGAACCTGTGGAAATAGATTATGAAACTCTTTCGGCACTGGCAGTAAATTCTGTGACATTGCATGAGTCTGCTGACGGAAGCGGCAGCAGCATAGATAATTTTCATAATCTGACCGAGGCGTCGGTGAAGGCAAATATATCAAACTTTTCTTCGGAAAAACAGAGTGTGATTATATGTGCGGCTCAGTACACATCAACAGGTATGCTCAAAAATACCGAATGGGAAGATGCAGAGATTGAGTCGGGGAATACCAAAGAGGTAGTTATGCCCTTTTCCATAGACCCGCAGCTTTACGATTCAGAGATAAAAGTTTTTGTATGGAAAAGGGATTCTTTGACACCTCTTGCACAGAATAAGGTTTACAAGGGTAATATCAAAAATATTTATGTCTCTGCGAAAAATGGTAATGATTCGGCGGCTGGAACTCTTGACAAGCCCTTTGCAACAATTGAAAGAGCACAAAGCGAAATAAGAACCTTTAACAGCGGTATGTCGGAGGATGTAAATGTTTATCTTATGGAAGGAACATACGAGCTTGACGACACCCTTGTATTTTCGGAAGAGGACGGGGGTAAGAACGGATACTTCGTCAATTATCAGGCATACAACAACGAAAATGTTGTGATTTCAGGCGGAAGCAAAATCGAGGGCTTTTCGGATGAAGACGGTGACGGGATTTATTCCACACGCGTGACTGACGATGACATAATGACCATACGTGAGCTGTACATAAACGGCAATAAGGCTGTGAGAGCAAAGAGCGAAACAAAAATCAGTCCCAGTTCGATGTATGAGGTTGACGGAAAGAAGCTTGGATATTACGTAAACTCATCGGACATTGGATTATTTTCCAATCCTGAGGATATGCAGCTTCATTATTCGAGAGGATGGACTTCGGTTACCATTAATGTGAAAAGTCTTTCTGATGCAGGAAACGGGCAAACCCTTGTGCTGATGGATGATATTCCTTTTGAGCTTATGACGACCTTTGAGCCGGATGAAAGTACATCCTCTCCTGTTGACGGAAAAATGTATCATATATTCTGGCTGACGTTGCAGAACAAGTTTTATGCGGAAAATGCGTTGGAGCTTTTGGATACCGAAGGTGAATTTTATTTTGATAAAAAGACGAGAGTTTTGTACTACAAGCCTTTTGAAAATGAAAATATGGAAACTGCCTCTGTGTACGTACCCAGACTTGACGAGCTTGTGAGAATAAAAGGCAGTAACCTTGACAACAAGGTGAAAAACATAAGCTTTGACGGTATAACCTTTGCTCATGCAACAAACACGGACTTCGACAAAGGCTTTCTCGGCGACCAGGCTCAGACGCAGGTTGTGTTTGAGATTCCTGAATCTGCATATGCTCCGGGAAATATAATAGTTGATGCGAACATAACAGTTGCGGCAGCAGAAAATATTCAATTTGAAAACAGCGTATTCACGGGTCTTGCGAAGGTTGCTATCGGACTTTATGACGGTGCTGAAAATGTTTTGATAAACGGAAATGCATTCAGCGACATCGGTGATTCTGCTGTAACCGTCGGAACTCCTCAGGATGCTTATATGGAGGACTTGACAGACGGAAAAAATGTTGCTTACAACAAAAAGGTTACTTCGACTGTAAACGAAATAGGGAATTATGCCGCTTATGCCAATGATGGTGACGACCTGAGAGGTTGGAATATTTATGATGTGCGGACATATGTTCCGGGGGTTACGAATTACACCAATGAATATTGGCAGGTTGATTTGGAAAAACCATATGAAATTGATAAGATTATCTTGAAACAAAGAGCCACGAAGTCCGAAAGAACAGATTTTGAAATTCTTGCGTCAAACAGTGAAGATTTTTCCAATTATACTGTGCTTTACAGCATTGGTGATATTACAGATGAAAAGTACACCGAGAGCGGAGACATAACAGCAGATGTTACTGATTCTGAAAAATACCGTTATGTAAGAGTCAGAAAGACCAAAAACACCTACTTTTATTTACCTGAGATTGAAATTATCTCAAAGGATGAAACAACTCCTTCAAAAGCGGTGTGCAAAAATAACGTAATTTCAAATAACTATATTACGAGAATCGGGGATTACAACTGGGGCGCTCCCGGTATTCAGGCATATTATACCGAAGCAACCGAAATCAGTTCAAATTATATTTGTGACATACCCTATTCGGGCATATGCTTTGGCTGGGGCTGGACAGGTACAGCTGATTCTGTAACAAGCAAAAATACAGTTGTGAAAAACAATCGTATTGAGGACTACGCACAGCGTTCCTATGATGCAGGCGGAATATATACTCTCGGTCAGGAGCCGGGAAGTGAGATTTTCGGAAACTACATCAAAAATCAGGTAAATGCATACGGGGCTTATTATCCTGACAGCGGTTCGGCATATACATATGTACACGACAATGTGTTTGAGGATATAGATATGGCTTTCCATATTCATTCAAACAAACAGTATGACCTGACAGTTGAAAACAACTACAGTACAAACGGATATTATGTTGACAAGGGTGCAAACTGCACTGTTGAGGCTCCGATTGTATTTGCAGGGATTGATGTTCCTGAACAGGCGGCGCAGATAATTGCGGGAGCGGGGCTTACAGGAGACTATGCTTCGCTTGCAAGCAAGGTGCCGCAAAGACGTTTTCACCTGACCTTTGAAGATATGTACGGAAACATAATCGAAGAGAACAATCCCAATATTCTTTCAATGCCAACAAGAGAGGTGCTTATACCGAATTATCTGACAAGAAAGATTTTGGAGGCGGAAAACGTACTTGCAATGTATCCCAATGCATCCGAAGAAGAAAAAGCGACCTTGCGTTCTGTAATAGAAGATGCGGAAGCTATACAGAATATGGGGGCTTCGGCTGACCGTACTTTGGTTGTTGAAGAGAGAATCAGGCTCACAAATGCTATAAAGGCATTTTTAGATAATATCAATAAAGTGGAGGAATGATTATGAAAAAAGGAATGTGTATTGGGTCTGTTTTGGGCGACACACTATTTGAAAAAATGGATTGTGCAAAAAAAGCAGGCTTTGACGGAGCGGAATTGAGTATAACTGTTGGCTCGCAGCTGGACTTTACATCAACGGACAGTGATATAGAAAAGGTCAAGAGTTATGCAAAGGAAATAGGTCTTGAACTATACAGCTTGAGTGATTCTACCTGCTGGCTTTATTCGCTTACGTCTCCTGACAGTGAAAACAGAGAAACAGCGAAAGCGCATATTATACGTCAGCTGGAAATGGCAAATATGCTTGAGTGTGACACCATTCTGGCACTTCCCGGCATTGTAGGTTGCGATTTTCTTCCGGGCTTTGAGCCTGTTGATTATGCTGAGGCTTATGAACGGGCACTTGAAGCTGTTGGCGAACTTGCTCCCTACGCTGAAAAGTATGGCGTGAATCTTGCACTCGAAAATGTACACAACAAGCTGCTTAATTCGCCCGTTGAGTTCAAGGATTTTCTTGATAAAGTCGGCAGTAAATATGTGAACTGTTATTTTGATGTGGGCAACGTAATGATGTTCGGGTATCCTGAGCATTGGATAAGATGTCTGAAGGACAAAATCAAAAAGGTTCATTTCAAGGATTATCAGATAGCAACCCACAATTTTGTTGATTTGCTTGAGGGCGATGTGAATTATCCTGAGGTTATGAAGGCGCTTGCTGAGATTGGTTATGACGATTGGGTTACAGCAGAGCTTCCTCCCACTAAGTATTATAAAAATTCAACACTTTATACTTCGTCGGTTGCTATGGATATTATTTTGGGAAAAATTGAGCTTTAACATAAAAAGGAGTGTTTTATATGATTTTTGAAAAGAATGACAGAATACTTTTTACAGGAGATTCTGTAACCGACTTCGGACGCCGCAGACCCGTGGGCGAAGGCTTGGGTGAGGGTGTCGGTCCCGGATATGTGAGAACTGTTGAAAGCTTCTTGAATATTTTTTATCCTGAGCTTAACTTGCGTATATCAAACACCGGAAACAGCGGTGACAGCAGCAAGGACCTTCTCAAACGTTTTGATGAGGATGTTGTGGCATTGAATGCTCAGTGGGTGAGCATTCTCATTGGGGTAAACGACGTATGGCGTCAGTTTGACACACCTGCGATTGTTGAGGATCAGGTGAGCCCTGAGGAATTTCGCGCGAATATTACGGAAATGATTGAGAAAATCAAGGATAAAACAAAGGGAATATTTCTTATGACTCCTGTATATATGGAGCCGTACAAGGAGGACCCGCTCAGAAAGCGTCTTGATGAATACGGTGCAATACTGAAGGAGCTTTCGGAAAAATACGGATGCATATATGTGGATTTGCAGAGTGCTTTTGACGAATACTTCAAGCACAGACATTCAAGCTTCATTGCCTGGGACAGAGTTCATCCCAATCAGTCAGGTGCGATGATTATTGCAAATGAGTTTTTAAAGCATACAGGCTTTGATAGAAACCGTTTGTTGTGATATAATATAAAAAGGAGGAAGAAAAAATGTTAAATTATGCTATTATTGGTCTTGGTGGACTGGGAAAGGTACATTTCAGAAATTATTTTGAGATTAAGGACAAATTTAAGTCGGATATTAATTTGGTTGCCCTTTGTGACGTTGATGAAACACAGTTCACAAAAGAAATTACAACAAATCTGGGCGGAGATACTACGCCTATTGATGTGTCGGCGTTTAATCTTTATACCGACGTAGATGAGCTTTTGGCAAAGGAAAAACTTGACTTTGTTGTAACAGCTCTTCCTACATACATTCACGAAACCGTAGCTGTAAAGGTTATGGACAAGGGGATTCACGTATTTTCGGAAAAGCCTATGGCAATAAGCGTTGAAACCTGCAAAAATATGATTGAAGCTGCAAAAAGAAACAATGTAAAGCTCCAGATAGGACAGTGCTGCCGTTTTGAAAGCCCGAGAGTAAATCTCAAGAAGGTTCTTGATGAAGGCAAGTTCGGAAAGGTTATCAGAGCAGAATTTTCAAGATTCTCACCAAAGCCCCTTTGGTCGTGGGAAAACTGGATTTTGGACTATGAAAAGAGCGGTGGTGCGGTTCTCGATCTCCATGTTCATGATGTTGACACCATGCAGTGGTTGTTTGGCAAACCAAAAAGTGTCATCTCTGCTGCAAGCCATGTGAAGGATAAGTATGAGTCAATATGCTCAAACTTTATTTATGACGGCTTCTATGTAACCACAATGACTGACTGGAGTATGGCAAAGACAACTTCGTTTGTGGTAAGAGGAATTGTTAACTGTGAAAAGGCAACACTTGAAATGAAGGATGACGGTTCTGTGTGTGTATATCCTGAAGACGGAGAGGTTTACAGTATTCCCTGTGCAGAGTACAACAATATGTATGTGGCAGAAATACTTGAATTTATTGATTGTATAGAAAATAACAGAGACAGTGAGGTTATCAATCCTGAAAGCACAATGCTCACGGTTGAACTGTCTTACGCAGAAAAAGAATCAGCTGAAAAGGGAGTAATGGTTTATGTATAATAATCGTATAGGTGTAATATTTAATCTTGACAGACTTTTGAATGAGGGTCCTGATTTGCTTTTTGCCCTTGGAATTGAATGTGTTCAGCTTTCGGTGTGGGATACAAAATATTCCACAAAGGAAAATGCTGAAAAAGTAAAAGAAATGCTTGGAGACAAAATTGCTGTTTCCTCGGTGTGGGGAGGATGGTCAGGACCTCAGGTATGGGATTTTCTGGACGGACCTCTCACCTTGGGGCTTACACCTCCTGAGTACCGTGAAAAGAGAATAGACGATTTGAAAAAACACGCTGATTTTGCGGTTATGGTTGGAGCACCCAATCTTGCAACACATATGGGCTTTATGCCTGAACAGCCTTGCTATCCCGAATACAGGGGTGTGGTTAACGGTGTAAGACATATAGCAAATTACTGTCTTGGCTTGGGACTTGATTTGAACTTTGAAACAGGTCAGGAAACACCTGTGACACTTATGAGAGTTATTCAGGATGTTGGAAACAGCAATCTCGGAATAAATCTGGATCCTGCAAACCTCATTATATACGGAAGAGCAAATCCCGTGGATGCTCTCGAAATTTTTGGCGACAAAATCAAGGGTGTTCACGTTAAGGATGCGGTATATCCGAAGGATAACTTCTATGTTCTGGGCGCAGAAAAGGTGGTAGGCGAAGGTAGTGTGAATTTCC
>SVKC01000050.1 GCA_015068655.1 Oscillospiraceae bacterium | reverse complement strand
GGTTGAATGTTGGCAATTATTTCACCTCCTATATATAGTATGAATATATAAAAACGCAGGCTATGCGTCTTTACCTGAAATTATGGCTGCAACCGCAGTAGGAACTTCAACGTGACAAGCCTTTGCCAGCTCCTTCATTGTCTCAGCATAAACCACAGCTACATCTTTTTCTTCGCAGAGTCTTTCAAGAGGAAGCTTCACATGAGTGTCAGCGTCCTTAGCCAGAAAAACCAGTTCAGCCTTTCCTGATTCAATTGCTTTTCTGGATTGTTTCAACCCTACGACATGGGAATTTTGTTTTATTCTTTCCATTTCTTTTCACCTTGCACAAAAGTGCCGGATATGTACGGCAATCCGCACTCTCCCTATATTACAAAATCCATTAGATTGTACCATTTTTCAATGCGTTTGTCAAGTACTATATATATGGTTCAACACAAAAATTTTTCACAAATTATTGGATTTTCATACATATTATATATTACTTTTTGCCAAAGAGGGTGCAATTTCTCAAATAAGTCTTTACTGAGCCGCCCTTGCCTGAATGAGAGCCTGAGCAAGCTGGTCAGGACAAGAAGTACCTCTGCCGTTGCAATCAATTCCCCGAAGTCTTTCAATAGCTTCATCCACATCCATTCCTTCAACCAGACGGGCAACCCCCTGAGTATTTCCCATACATCCGAAAACAAACTTTACATTTCTTATTATGTTTCCGTCAAGCTCGAAGGAAATCTCCCTTGAGCAAGTTCCTTTTGTTTTATATGAAAAGCTTTTCATACTGTTATATCCCTCCCTTGATAAATCCATAAAACACAAAGAAAAAAAGGATGCCCAAAGGCATCCTTTGCAAGAATCAAATTCTTATTTGTTGATGAGTTCTTTGAAAGCTCTGCCAGCCTTGAAAGCGGGAACCTTTGCTGCATCAATCTTCATTTCAGCACCTGTCTGGGGGTTTCTGCCTGTTCTTGCTGCTCTTTCTCTAACCTCGAAGCCACCGAAACCAACGAGCTGAACCTTGTCGCCCTTTGCGAGTGCGTCTTCAACAGCGCCTACGAAAGCGTTGAGAGCTGCTTCTGCGTCCTTCTTTGAAAGATTAGCATTTTCAGCCATTACTGCGATTAATTCCTGTTTATTCATTTTTTGTTCTCCTTTTCTTTTTAAATATTTAATAAATATTTAGGTAATTAATTAATAACGTTATTACTATAATACTACATATTTTCGTAAATTTCCATAGTTTTCTGTGTTTTTTTGTAATTTTGTCACTTTGCACTAAAATTTTCATATGCTTTTGAACCAAATGCACAGTAAAAACAGCGATTTCAAGGGGTTTTCGCCCTTTTTTCATCTCTTTTTTCAGAGTATTGCCGCCTTTAGTCAGGATTATTCATCAGCATCTCGTTCAGCTCCGCACGTGTTATAAGCACCTGTCTGGGTTTTGTTCCCTCGTAAGGACCGATAATCCTGTTTTCCTCCAGCTGGTCAATAATCCGTGCAGCTCTCTGATAGCCTATCTTGTATCGTCTCTGGAGCATTGCGACCGAAGCCTGTCCCGATTCAAAAACAAGCTCTGCGGCTTTCACAAAAAGCGCATCCTTTTCGCCGCTTCTTGTATGGTCGTCATCATCCTCTGTATCCTCTGCTCCGTTTTCCTGTTCACGTTCAATATGTTCAAGAATTGATTCGTCGTATTCAACCTCATACTGGTTCTTGACAAAATCAATAATTGTTTCAATTTCTTCATCAGAAAGGAAGTTACCCTGAATTCTCATAGGCTTCACTGCACCTCTGGGAGCATAAAGCATATCACCTTTTCCGAGTAGCTTTTCAGCGCCCATACTGTCAAGAATTGTACGACTGTCCACCTGAGAGGATACAGCAAAGGAAATTCGGGACGGAACATTCGCCTTGATAACACCCGTAATAACATCAACCGAAGGTCTCTGTGTTGCAATAACCAAATACATACCGGCAGCTCTCGCAAGAGCAGCAAGGCTGTTTATGGCATCCTCAACCTCGCTCTTTGCCGCAAGCATAAGGTCTGCCAGCTCGTCAATAATAATAACAATTTCAGGAAGCTTGTTTTCAGGCGTTCCTTCTTCCTCCATAAGCTCATTGAAGCCCTGAAGATTTCGCACCTTGTTGTCCTTCATCAGCTGATAACGGTTTTTCATTTCCGCAACAGCCCAGTTGAGGGCACCTGCTGCATGCTTGGGGTCGGTAACAACAGGAATAAGAAGGTGAGGAATACCGTTGTATACACCAAGCTCAACCATTTTGGGGTCAACCATAATCATCTTCACTTCGTTGGGTTTTGCCTTGTAAAGAATACTGGTAATAAGAGAGTTGATACAAACACTCTTACCTGAGCCGGTAGCTCCGGCAATAAGGATATGGGGAAAGCTTGCAATATCCGCAACAACACAGTTGCCCGAAATATCCTTACCGAGAGCAAATGCCGTTTTGGACTTGAAATCACGGAACTTGTCCGTATCAATAACCTCGCGAATAGGCACAGGACTTGGAGTTGCATTTGGTATTTCGATACCTATTGCAGATTTTCCCGGAATCGGTGCTTCAATACGAACGCCCGACGCCGCCAAGCTCAAAGCAATATCATCCGCAAGATTTGTAATCTTTGAAACCTTCACACCAAAGCCGGGCTGAAGCTCAAATCTGGTTACGGTAGGACCCTGAGTAACATTTATTACATTTGCCTCAACCTTGAAGCTTGCGAGAGTTTCAAGAAGCCGGTTTGCCTTTTCCTCTATCTCACGCTTTTCCTCGGCACGGCTCTTCGTTTTCGGCTTTGGTTTTGCAAGAAGTGAAACGGACGGAAGCTTGTAGTTCAGGAGCTTTGTTGCCTCAATGCTTTCCTTCGCCATAGCATTGACACTGTTTGCTGCCTGCTGAACCTCCTGCTGGCTCATACGCTTGCCCACAACAACAGCACTGTCAAGAGCCGCTCCCGCATCAAGAGCCGCCTGGGTCAAGGGGTCAAGCCTATCCTCTATCTGTGCCTCTGTGGGAGGTGTAAATTCTTCATCCCCTGTTCTGAATTTTCCGTTCTCATCAGGAAGTCCCGTGAGAACACCCGTATTTACCGCAATGGAATCAGGCACAACCACACCTCGACCGCCTCTGTCTCTTGATATAGCTTTTTCTTTCCTGTCTTCTGCGGCAATTTCTGCTGTTTCTCCGGCTGTCTCTTTTTCAGCCTTTGCCGGTTCTTCCTCAGGGAAGGCATCCTCAAACACAAAACGTTTTCTCGGCTCGGTATGCTCAAAAGCTTCCTTTTTCGAATCACGGAAATAAGCATCAAAGTACGCCTTATTCGAAGCACTGCGACCCGGCTCCTTCACATCATCAGCTTTACCCTGTACAGATGGCTCCTCCTCCGCTTTTTCGTTGGCATTTTTCTTTCGACGGATTTTTACCTTTTTCTTGTCGGGCTTTCCTGTCTTTTCCCGACTGCCGACAGTATCAAGTTCAATTTCTTCGTCAAGGTTTTCGGAAATTTCCGCCTTATTTTTCTTCAAGAATGAAGAAACCCCAAGGAACAGTTTTTCAACGGACACCTCTGTAACAATAACAAGAAGCACCAGAATCGCCGCAACCGAAAGAATAACCGTTCCCACAAGACCAATAAGCTTCGAAAGCCCTGCGCACAGAAGACCGCCGATAACACCGCCGCCCCCTGCACCGTAGCCGTACATAGAGTTTATGGCTTCAAGAAAAGTCTTGTAATTCCACTCGCTGCCGCCGCAAATAGCCGCCCAGAGCACCGAGGTTGACACCATAAGAGCAAACAGCAACCAAATCTTGTAGGAAGCCTTGTCGTTTTTCTTTTCAACAAACAACTCGATACCTGCCCATATAACAAAAATAAAGAAAATATATGCAGGACCGCCGAAAATTCCGAGAACAAAGGATTTGAACCAATGTCCCACAATCCCTGTCACGTCAAAGAACAAAGATATAACAAGAAAAACACCCAGAGCTATCAGAACAATACCCTTCACCTCGGCACGTCTGGTCTTTTTCTTTTCTACACGCTCATGTCTTGTTGAAGGCAACTTTTTCTTTCCGCCGCCTGAAGACTGAGAGGGTCTTTTTTTCGCCGTTGCCTTCGCTTTTGTTTCTGCCATACTAATCACACACCACCATTTTCATCAGTTAAAAAATCATAAAATACAAAACAACAATTATGCCGAGAATAATTCTGTAAATACCGAACGCCTTGAAGTCATGCTTTTTCACAAAGTTCATAAGGAATCTTATTGCAAGCATAGACACAACATAAGCAACAGCCATACCCACAAGCAATACTCCGATATTTTGAATTGTCATAACCTGCCCCTCAAGAACAAACTTGAGAATTTTCAGGAAACTCACCCCGAACATAACGGGAATTGCAAGAAAGAACGAAAACTCTGCCGCAACACTTCTGCTGCAGCCCAGAAGCTTTGCACCGAGAATGGTCGAGCCGGAGCGGGACGTTCCCGGAATAATTGAAAGCACCTGAAATGCGCCCACAAGCAAAGCTGTCTTGTAATCCATTTCCTTCATATTATGTACAGTTGTTTTTTTCTGAAGGTTTTCAACAACAATAAACGCCGCACCATAAACAATCAGCATTGCCGAAACAACCTGCCAGTTTTCAATCATTTCCATATAAGAATCAAGGGCAAGCCCAATAACCGCCGCAGGAACACAAGCAATAACAACCTTGAACCACATATCCCACGTCTCTGCTTTTTCTTCCTTTGTTTTTGAAGGAGCAAAAGGATTGAGCTTTTGGAAATAAAGAGTTGCCACAGCAAGAATTGCCCCCAACTGAATTACATAAAGATAAATATCGGAAGAAGTAAAGCTGTTGTCGTTTTTCAAAAACTCATTCACCAGAATCATATGACCGGTAGAGCTGATGGGAAGCCATTCGGTAATTCCTTCCACAATTCCAAGGAGAACAGATATAAGCATTTCCACAATAAACATCACAGAACCTCCGCAAATCAATTCATAATATACCAAATATATATTTTACCACAAAAGAGTTTTTGTGACAAGAGTTTTTGATGAAATTTCTTTTCGGTTCAAATTACAATATTTATTTTTTTGTAAAAAACCCTTTATTTTGTCGTAAAAATAAGTTATACTATTACAAAGCATCAGCCAAGGGAGTTGAAATTTATGAAAACCGCCGCAATAATCTGCGAATATAACCCCTTCCACAAGGGACACGCATACCAGATAGCCCGTACAAAAGAAATGTATGGAGCTGAATTTGTTGTGGCAATAATGAGCGGCAACTACGTTCAGCGCGGCGATGTTGCCATATTCTCAAAAGAACTCAGGGCAAAAGCGGCGATTGCCTGCGGCATAGACCTTGTAATCGAACTTCCAACGGTGTTTGCAATGCAGTCAGCGGAGTTTTTTGCACGGAAGAGCGTTGAAATTGCCAATGCAACGGGGATAGTTGATATTCTCTCCTTTGGTGCAGAATGTAATAATATAGAAAGTATTGCAGAAATCGCAAAGCTCCTTTGCACTGAACCAACAGAATTTTCTCATCTTATGAAATCAGCCCTTGACACAGGGCTTGCCTACCCTGCCGCAAGAGCTTCCGCAATAGAAACGATTATGGGCAAAAAAGCCGCAGAAATTATTTCTTCACCCAACAATATTCTCGGTGTAGAATACTGCAAGGCGCTATGTTCCTCAAAAAGCACAATAACTCCCGTTTGCGTAAAGCGCATAGGGGCAGACCACGATTCTCTTGATGCAGAAAAGGGATTCTCCTCTGCAACGAACATCCGAAGACTTCTGCTTTCGGAAGACAGAGAAAACGCGCTTTCTTTTTTACCGGAAAAATGTATGGAGCTTTTCAGAAATGCTGACCTTCACTCCACAAAAGAAATGGAAAAATCCGTTATTGCCGAGCTGATAAAAATGCCAGCTGAAATTCTTTCGGATATTCCGGACGTTGGTGAGGGAATGGAAAACCGCATAAAATCAGCCGCCCTCCAAGCAACTACATTAAACGAGCTTGCGGATATAATAAAAACAAAACGTTATACCCACAGTCGAATCCGCCGTATACTGCTTTCAGCATATCTGGGAATTACAAAAGCCCACCGTGAAACGGCTGTTCCCTATATAAAAATTCTCGACCACAACGAAAAAGGCTGCGAGCTGATAGCAAAAATGAAAAAAACAGCCACACTTCCCGTTGTGAGAAACACATCGCAGATAAACAAGCTGAAAAATCCAGAAATAAAAACCTTTTGGGAACGGGAACGAATGTTTGACAAATTGTATGAAATGTTTAAATAGAATATCGTAGTGATAAGTAGTAATTTCCCAATATATTAAAAAGACTTGCACGTGCAAGTCTTTTTAATATATTATTCAATTCCATTCATATTATATCCCGAAGTGCCAACAATTGCAATACATTTCAACAATTTTTAATTTTGAATACAGTGCAAGGCAAAAAACGCAGGGAACCCTCTGTGGGTTCCCGAGGCTTTTTCCGCCGCAATGTGTCATAAATGCAAAGTCTAAAGGCTGTTAATTCTTGTGATGAGCAGCCAAGGCTGCTTGTCGCAAAGAGGAATAGTCTTTAAGCAAAGCATTTTGAATACAGTGCAAGGCAAAAAACGCAGGGAACCCTCTGTGGGTTTCCGAGGCTTTTTCCGCCGCAATGTGTCATAAATGCAAAGTCTAAAGGCTGTTAATCTTTGCGATGAGCAGCCTTAATCCTCTCCCAATACTCCTTTGCCGCCTGTTCGGTCTTGTTTTGACCGTACTCATAATACTTTTTGTTCTTTATTCTGTCAGGCAGATACTGCTGCTCCACATAATGATTGGGGTAGTCGTGAGGATAAAGATAGTTCTGCCCCCTCTTCACATCCCCCTCGCCGTCATAGTGTTTGTTCTGGAGCTGACGGGGAATTTCGCCCGTATCCATAGATTCTATATCAGCAAGAGCCGCATCAAGTGCCAAATGTCCCGAATTGGATTTCGGGGCAGTTGCCAGAAGCACCGCCGCATCCCCAAGAGGAATTCTGCCTTCCGGAAGTCCCAGCATAAGAGCACTGTCAACACAAGCTTTCACAATTGGTATCGCCATAGGATATGCAAGTCCGATGTCCTCTGCCGCAATTACCATAAGCCTCCTGCACGCAGTCTGCAAATCCTCCGCCGCAATGAGCCTTGCCAGATAATGCACCGCCGCATCGGGGTCAGAGCCCCTGATTGACTTTTGGAGCGCGCTCATAACATCATACTGGCTGTCTCCTGCCTTGTCATATTTAAACGCCTTTTTCTGGGTACACTGTTCCGCTGCAGACATAGTTATTCTAATGCTGCCGTCCTCATCAGGATGAGAAAAAATCACAGCAAGCTCAAGGGAGTTGAGTGCCTTTCGCACATCCCCGTTTGCCATTTCTGCAATATGCAAAAGAGCCTGTTCTTCCGCAGAAATCTTCCCGAATTCCTCAGACAAAGCATCCAGCGCCCGTTCAAGGGCTTTCACAATATCCCTTGCCGAAATCGGCTTAAACTCAAAGACAACACTTCGGCTGAGCACCGCATTATAAACATAAAAATACGGATTCTCTGTTGTGCTGGCAATAAGGGTTATCTTTCCGTTTTCAATATATTCCAGCAAAGACTGCTGTTGTTTTTTGTTGAAGTTCTGAATTTCATCAAGGTAAAGAAGAATTCCGTCTTGTCCCGTCAATGTTTCTGTCTGGGCACACACCTCACGCACATCCGCAACAGAAGCTGTTGTGGCATTAAGCTTGAACAACGTTTTGTTGCAAGCCTTCGCGAGAATGTTTGCGACAGTAGTCTTTCCTACGCCCGAAGGACCGTAGAAAATCATATTTGGGAGCTTTCCCGTTTCTGCAACCTCAGTGAGAACCTTGTTTTTTCCTATAATATGACTTTGACCCACAACCTCGGAAAGAGATTGGGGTCTGAGTCTGTCTGCCAACGGCTTGTTCATATTATTCATAGAGAGGGTACTTCTTGCAAAGTGCATCAACACGCTTTGCAGCATCTTCCTTGTTTGCTTCGAAGTCGCAAATAACCATATTGATAATTCTTGCAACCTCTCTCATATCCTCTTCCTTGAAGCCGCGTGTTGTAACAGCAGGTGAACCGAGACGGATACCGCTTGTAACAAAGGGGCTTTGGGGGTCGTTGGGGATTGTATTCTTGTTTGCTGTAATACCGATTTCGTCAAGATTGTGTTCAACCTCCTTGCCGGTGAGACCCTTCTTTGAAAGGTCAACAAGCATAAGGTGATTGTCTGTGCCGCCCGAAACAATATCAACACCAAGGCTCATCAGTTCGTCACAAAGAGCAGCAGCGTTCTTCTTTACCTGCATCTGGTATTCCTTGAATTCGGGAGAAAGAGCTTCCTTGAAGCAAACTGCCTTTGCCGCAATTACGTGCATAAGGGGTCCACCCTGATTTCCGGGGAATACAGCCTTATTTATCATCTGTGCATATTTTTCCTTGCAGAGAATCATACCGCCTCTGGGGCCACGGAGAGTCTTGTGAGTTGTGGTTGTAACAAAGTCTGCATAGGGAACAGGAGACGGATGAAGTCCTGCAGCAACAAGACCGGCAATGTGTGCCATGTCAACCATAAGGTATGCGCCCACTTCATCAGCAATCTCACGGAATTTTGCAAAATCAATTTCTCGTGCATAAGCACTTGCCCCTGCCAAAATAAGCTTGGGTTTGTTTTCAATAGCAAGATTGCGGAGTGCATCATAATCTATTCTGTGTGTAACATCATCAACACCGTAGGGAACAACGTTGAAGTATTTTCCTGAAATATTCACGGGTGAACCATGGCTCAGGTGTCCGCCGTGTGCAAGATTCATACCGAGGTATGTGTCACCGGGTTCCATTGTTGCAAAGAACACAGCGAGGTTCGCCTGTGCGCCCGAATGAGGCTGAACGTTTGCAAATTCTGCGCCGAAAAGCGCCTTTGCTCTTTCTCTTGCCAGGTCTTCAACTACATCAACAAACTCACAACCACCGTAGTATCTTTTTCCCGGATAACCCTCTGCATATTTATTTGTAAGGGGTGTGCCCATGGCCTCCATAACAGCAGGGCTCACAAAGTTTTCTGACGCAATAAGCTCTATCTTGCTTCTCTGTCTGCCTATTTCATTCTTTATGGCAGCGGCAAGCTCGGGGTCAGCTTTTGTAACTCTTTCAAGTTCAAACATTTCAAATTCCTCCTTTGAATATTTACAAAAAACATTTTTTATAGTATAATGTCTTTAAATTTAGCAAAATCAAAACTAGTATACTATAAAAATTGTTTTTTTGCAAGGGGAATATAAAAAAATGATGGAAAATCTTGAAAAAAAGAAAAAAAAGGTTCTTGAAATTATAAAAATCTTTGATGAAGTGTATGGTGATGCTGACTGCACCCTTGATTATACCTCTGCATTGCAATTGCTTATCGCCACCCAGCTTGCGGCACAATGCACGGATGCGAGAGTAAATCTGGTTACACCTGCTCTCTTTGAAAGATACAAAACTGTACAGGATTTTGCAGAAGCAGACCCGGAGGAGCTTTCGGAATATATCCGTTCTACGGGCTTCTTCCGCAACAAAACAAAAAACATCATAGGCTGCTGTCAAAAGCTTATCTCTGATTTTGACGGTGAAGTTCCTCAAACTATGGAGGAGCTTCTTACACTTCCGGGCGTCGGAAGAAAAACCGCAAACCTTGTTCTCGGCGATGTTTTCGGTATCCCCGGCATCGTTGTGGACACCCATGCAACAAGACTTTCAAATCGAATGGGACTGACAACAAACAAAGACCCATACAAAATTGAACTGGACTTGCTGAAAATTGTACCTGCTGAAAAACAGTCCCATTTCTGTCATTGCCTTGTATTTCACGGCAGAGAATACTGTGACGCCCGAAAGCCAAGATGCAGTGAATGTCCACTGTCACACATTTGTCCTCAAAAACTTTAAAATACATTGAAAACGAGAGTATTTTGAAGTTTTTGCGGAGTTATTTGCTCCTAATCACAAATAACCACCGATAATTATTTTGACTTTTGCATATAATAGTGTTAAAATAGCGGATGTCGCTGATTGAGGAAACAATGTTTCCGACAGCACAAATGTGGGCGCATAGCTCAGCTGGGAGAGCATCTGCCTTACAAGCAGAGGGTCATAGGTTCGAGCCCTATTGTGCCCACCACATTTGGTCCGGTAGTTCAGTTGGTTAGAATGCCAGCCTGTCACG
>SVKC01000003.1 GCA_015068655.1 Oscillospiraceae bacterium | reverse complement strand
CATGAGCGCAGTGGCACATATGCTCAGGTACTTCGGCTACAACGTAACAGGCTCAGACCGTACAGAAACGAAGATAACAAAAAGCCTCTCAGATGACGGCTTCAAAATAACAATCGGCCACAACCAAGACGCAGTATCAGACCCCGAACTGGTTTGTTACACAGCAGCAATCCCAAAGGATAACCCCGAGCTTGTGAAAGCACGGTCACTGAACATTCCCGTTATGGAAAGAGCAGAGCTTCTGGGACAGCTGATGAAGAAGTACAAATTTCCCGTTGCAGTTGCCGGAACACACGGAAAAACCACCACAACATCAATGCTGTCGCTGGTTCTTCTTGAAGCAGGTCTCGATCCGACGATTCTTGTGGGAGGCGAGCTCTCACAAATCGGCGGCAACTATAAGCTCGGCAAAGATGACTACCTTGTTTTCGAAGCCTGTGAATATGTGGAAAGCTTTCTTCATTTCAATCCATTTCTTTCAGTTATAACCAATGTGGAAGAAGACCACCTTGACTATTTCACTGACCTTAATCATATTATATCAGCTTTTCAAAAATTTACAAGACTAAATTCACCTGACGGATGCATTATTGTTTGTTCTGACGATAAAAACTGCCAAACCCTTGTGCAAAACAGCGACAGAAAAGTTGTTAAATATGGCTTAATTAGTAATAATAACGATTTTTTTGCTGAAAACATAGAAGTAAAAGAGAATGGTCGCACCACCTTTGACGTATATGCATACGGCGAGAAGGTAACAGAAATTTCACTTTTTATGCCCGGAAAGCACAATATTCTAAATGCTCTCGGAGCATTTGCCGCAGCATGGCAGCTTGGGGTTGAGGTTGATGCAATAAAACGCGGACTTGAAAGCTATATGGGCACAAAACGCAGATTTGAGAAACTGGGCGAAACCCATGGTTTTACGGTAATTGATGATTATGCTCATCACCCCACAGAAATTGAAAGCTGTTTGAACGCCGCAAAGTCTGTTGCAACAGGAGATGTATGGTGCGTATTCCAGCCCCACACCTATTCAAGAACAAAGGCGTTCACCGATGACTTTGCAAAGGCACTCAGTCTTGCGGACAAAACAATTATAGCGGATGTCTATCCGGCACGTGAGATATACGACGGCACAATTCATTCCTGTGACATCGCAATCCGTATGAAAAACAGTGTTTATATCAACAACTTTGATGCAATCGAGCGATACCTGCTCCAAAATGTCAAAGAAGGTGACCTTGTGATAACAATGGGCGCCGGCGACATTTTCAAGCTGGGCTACAAACTGGTTGAAAAATAGTTAAGCAAAGGAAAAGAGGCTGTAGCAAAATGAAGTTTTCGGGACGGGATGGAACCCGTCCCCTACATATATCATGTACACTCTTTTTTTGTGACACAATTTGTAGGGTTCGGTTTCCACGCCGAACCGCTTTTTTTATTTTGCTACAGCCCCTTTTAAATTACATTTCATTTTCAACAACTCTGATTTTTTTGTTTTCAATATAGATATGCTTGTTGCAAATATCAAAAGCCGCACGCTTGTGGGAGATAATTACACAAGTCTTGTTTTCAAGAGCACGTATATTTTTGAGAAGCTGTTCCTCGGTAGCTTCATCAAGGGCCGAGGTTGCCTCATCAAGAAGAATAACCGGAGCATCCGAAAGAATTGCACGGCTCACCGCAAGACGCTGAACCTGACCTTCGGAAAGTCCCATACCCTTTTCACCTATATATGTATCAAGACCCTCCGGAAGCTTGCGGATAAAATCTGCCGCACAGCTGATTTCTGCCGCTTTCATAATCTCTTCGTCTGTCGCCTCAGGCTTTACCATAGAAATCGCCTCACGGATTGTACCCGAAAGAAGCAGATTGCCCTGAGGAACATAAGAAAACAAAGGTCGTGCAAACTTTCCCGTTTCAACAGTTTCTCCTGACATTTCAAGAAGAATTTTTCCCTGTTGCGGCTCCAATACCCCAAGCAACAGCTTTATAAGGGTACTTTTTCCTATACCTGAAATTCCTCCGATAACAGCAAAGTCTCCTTTTTCCACCGTCAAATCAGCATTTTCCAGAACAATATCCCTTCCATATCCGAAGGAAAGATTTTCAAAACGAAGCTGCTTAAGCTTTTTGTATGCAGCTACCGGCTCCAAAAGTGCGTGTTCTTCTTTTTCTTCAGGCAGCGTATCAATTTCAATTATACGTTCCGCCGAAGCAATGATGGAATAATACTGGGGAACTACGCCCGAAAGGCTGGCAAATGGTGTTTGAATCTGGTTTACCAGCTGAATAATAGCCGTCAGCGTACCAAAAGAAATTGTTCCCATAAAAAGGCGGTAAGCGCTCCACACAAGGGCATAAAAAGACCCTGCACTGAACACCATACTAAGTCCTGAGGTTGAAAAAATCGTAAGATTTCTCCGGGTCATCTGGGCTTTGTAGTTATCGTCCTGAAGACTTGCCGCACGCTGGGACATTTTCTGTTCAATACCGAAAACCTTTATCATAAGAAGACTTCCCAGTGACTCCTGAAAGAAGGAACGCACCTTTGCCTCTGTTTCCTGAACACGCTTGTGTGTACGCTTCAAAACCTTCCTGAATGCGCTTATAACCAAAAGGAGTAGTATTCCTCCAAACAGAAAGATAAATGCAAAGTTTCTGTCAAGCCTCGTCAGTGAATAAAGAGCATACACAAGCCCTACCAAAAGTGCCATAACGCTGGGAACCAGTGACATAATACCGTTTGAAACAATACTTGTATCGTGGTTAATTCTTGTTAGAATGTCTCCCGAGTGATAAGAGGTTGCGGCAGAATAATCCTTTTTCAGTATTGACGTGAAAATATTATTTCTAAGTCTGAGAATAAGCTTTGCGCCAATATGTGCTTCAACAGCCTGACCAATCAGCCGCAAAATAATCTGTAAAACAATTATCCCCGCAAGGCTCACAGCCGCACGTACAAGCCCGTCAAAATCCTTGCTTACAGCTGCATCAATAACCGTCTTGGAATAAAGAGCAAAAACAACGCCCAATACGGTTATGGTGCATCTGAAAACAGCAAGCAGTACAATCACGGGAAGCTGTGCCTTTGATTGATTATAAATCCATTTTAATGTTGACCTGTCTTTCATTATAACCTTCCATACTTTGAACAATGTTCAATTTATATTATTCAAGATAATCCTTGAGCTTTTTGCTTCTGCTGGGATGACGGAGTTTTCTGAGAGCCTTTGCTTCAATCTGGCGGATTCTTTCACGGGTAACATTGAACTCCTTGCCCACTTCTTCAAGAGTTCTTGCTCTGCCGTTGTCAAGTCCGAAACGGAGACGAAGAACCTTTTCCTCACGGGGTGTCAGGGTACTCAGCACATCCACAAGCTGTTCCTTCAAAAGTCTGAAGGTTGCCGCATCCTGAGGTGCAGGAGTTTCGTTGTCCTGAATAAAGTCCTGAAGGGAGCTGTCCTCCTCTTCGCCAATAGGAGTTTCCAAAGACACGGGCTCCTGAGCAATTTTCATTATTTCGCCTACCTTGTCAATGGGCATATTGAGTTCCTTTGCAATCTCTTCAGGAAGAGGGTCACGACCCAGCTCCTGAACCAACTGACGGGTAACTCTTATGAACTTGTTGATGGTTTCAACCATATGAACAGGGATTCGGATTGTTCTTGCCTGGTCTGCAATAGCACGGGTAATCGCCTGTCTAATCCACCATGTGGCATAAGTACTGAACTTGTAGCCCTTTGTGTAGTCGAATTTTTCAACAGCCTTGATGAGACCGAGGTTTCCTTCCTGAATAAGGTCAAGGAAAAGCATACCTCTTCCTACATATCTTTTTGCAATGCTGACAACAAGACGAAGGTTTGCTTCCGCAAGGCGATGTTTTGCATCAAGGTCACCTTCTGACATTTTCTGGGCAAGCTCTGCCTCCTCCTGACCTGAAAGAAGAGGAACCTTTCCGATTTCCTTGAGATACATACGAACGGGGTCATCAATGCTTACGCTGTCGGGAACAGAAAGATCCGAAAGCTCGTCCTCACTGATTTCAAAGTTATCCTCGTCTGCCTCAAGCTCGGGAATATCGTCACCGAAGTTTCCGATAATCTCAATGCCCTGCTTTTCCAGAAAATCATAGATTCTGTCAATCTGCTCCGCATCCATTTCAACAGCTTCAAGCTTTGCGGAAATTTCGCCCAAAGTGAGTTCACCTTGCTTTTTTCCCAACTCTACAAGCTCCTGAACTGTCTGCTTCTGCACATCCTTCGAAACAGGTTTTTTGGTTTCTGTTGCCTTTTCGGTCTTTTTCTTACTACTCATAAATCTACGCCTTTCTACTTTTTTTCCTTTTTCAGTCTGTCCATAATCTCCTGGAGCTTGGCAGCATCTCCGCCCTGCACCGAAGCCTCGTCAGCAATTTTTCTTTTGTGCTCCAAAACAATCCGAAGAGGCATTTTCACAGCCTCCAGACGGTTGTCCACATTCTTGTCGTCCGAAAGAATTTCCGAAACAAGCCCCAGCTCCGAGCTTTCAAAAAGGGATATAACCGCCGCAGGATTAATTTTTTCACCCTTGCCAAGAGTTTCAAAAATTATTTCTGCCAACCGTCTGTGAAGCCCTTCTGAAAAATCCGCAGGGGAGAGCTGATTCCCCACCGCCTTGAAAACATCCTTTTCACAGATAAGGTTGAGAAGCAGCTTTTCAGCATTGTAAAGCTTCATTTTTTCAAGGTCCGACCTTCCGCCGGTTCTTTCCTCAAACTGCCGTTTCTCACGGGACAACTCCCGGCTTGCCTCAATCTTTTGGCTCTTTCTTGCAATTTCCCTGACCCTCACATTTATGTTGTCAGGCGAAACATCTGTCTCGCGGGCTATTTTCTTTATATAAACCTCACGTTCGACATCATTTTTTATATTGGCAAACACTTTTGCAATTTGCTCAATAAACTCAATTTTTTCAACAGTATCTTCAAGATTATATTTTTTCTCAATACTGTGTATTTTATACTCAATAAAGCTTTCCGCATTGTCAAGGGAAAACCTGAACATTTCAGGACCTTTGAGCTTTATGTACTCGTCAGGGTCCTTGCCCTCATTGAGCTTCAGCACCTTGGTCTTTATTTCAGCCTCACGGAGAATTTCACCGGCTCTCTGGGTTGCCTTCTGTCCCGCCTCGTCCGAGTCATAACAAAGCACCGCCTTGTCCGCATACCTTTTCAAAAGGTCTGCCTGTTGGGGAGTGAAAGCTGTTCCCAAAGACGCTACTGCATTGTCAAAGCCGTTCTGGTGAAGGGAAATAACATCCATATACCCTTCCATAAGAAGAAACTGACCTTCCTTTGAGTTCTTTGCTATATTCATGGCAAAGAGGTTTTCCTTCTTTTTGAAAACCAGAGTTTCAGGGGAGTTCAGGTACTTCGGTGCATTTTCCTTGTCCGAAATAATTCTGCCGCCGAAGGCAATAACATTTCCCCGAAGGTCAATTATGGGAAACATAACCCTGTCACGAAACTTGTCAAAAAAGGTTCCGTTTTCACGTTTCACCGCAAGTCCGGCTTCCGCAAGCTCCTCCTCAGAGTATCCCTTTTCCTTCATATAATCAATAAGTGTTGACCACGAATCGGGAGCATAGCCCAGACCGAAATTCTTTATTGTAGCATTGGAAAGCTTTCTGTTCTTGAGATAATCAAGCGCCTTCTTGTTTTCGGTAGCAATGAGATTGTTGAAAAAGAACCTTGCAGCCTCCGCATTCATAGCGTACATCCGCTTTTTCTTTTCGTGAATTTGCGCCGCTCTGTTCTTTTCGGCGGCACTTCTCTGGTCAGGCACGGGAACACCGGCACGCTCCGCAAGAAGCTTCACCGCTTCCATAAAGTCAAGGTTTTCCTTTGCCATTATAAAATGAATAACCGTTCCTCCTGCTCCGCAGCCAAAGCAATGAAAAAGCTGCTTGTCCGGCGAAACCGAGAAGGAAGGTGTTTTCTTGTCGTTATGCAGAGGACAAAGAGCCTGAAACCGGTTTCCTACACGTTTCAAGGTAACATACCTTGAAATCAAATCAACAATATCGTTCTTCTGAATAACTTCATCAATAAAATCCTGAAAATCCACCGATTGATTCAAACTCTCACCACCTTACTTTCTTAATATTCGACAAAGAATCATTGTTTCCTTTGATAATTTTCAATTTTTTCAGCCCCGCCAGGTTCTGGGAACAAAAAACTTGTCATAAAGGCTTAGAGCATACCTGTCCGTCATTCCGGCCACATAATCTCTTACGACAATCATATTGTCCTCACTGCAGCTGATTGCCCGAATCCCCTCGGGAATAAGCTCAGGGCTTTCCAAAAACAAGTCAAAAAGACTTTTGATTACGTTGAAGGCTTTCTTTTCTTCGTGCTTTGCATAATCATTGAGATAGACATTTTCAAACATATATTTCCGAAGCCCCATCATTGCCTCCTGTACTTCTTCATCCATCTCAATATCATTTTTTCCGTCACTTGCGCAGATTATGCCCTTTATCATAGAGTTAATCCGTGCAGAATGTGAAGAGCCGAGAACCTTTGAAAACTTTTTGGGAATATCGCTGTTTTGAATAACACCGCCTCTTACGGCATCATCAATATCGTGATTTATGTATGCAATTTTGTCCGCAAAGCGTATAATTTTCCCTTCCAATGTCTGGGGAAGCTTGTCACCCGTGTGACAGAGTATACCGTCACGCACCTCTGCCGTAAGGTTAAGACCGCCCTTGCGCTCCAAAACATTTACCACCCTGAGACTTTGCTCGTTGTGCCTGAAGCCTTCGGGACACAAAGCATCAATTGTGCGTTCTCCGCCATGACCGAAAGGTGTATGTCCCAGGTCGTGACCCAAGGCTATTGCCTCCGTCAAATCCTCGTTCAGGTTCAAAGCCCTTGACACCGTTCTTGCAATCTGGGCAACCTCAAGAGTGTGAGTAAGCCGTGTTCTGTAATGGTCCCCCTCGGGAGACAGAAAGACCTGAGTTTTGTGTTTGAGACGCCTGAATGCCTTTGAGTGAATAATTCTGTCCCTGTCACGCTGGAACTCGGTACGAAGCTCACAAGGCTCTTCCCTGTGGGCTCTTCCTGCGGTATTCTTGCTCAAAACAGCATAAGGACTAAGCATTTTTTCTTCTCTTTTTTCAATTTTTTCCCTTACTGTCATAGTAACACCTGCTTTTTGCATTATTCTTGCATACAAGATAATTTTCTGCATTTCTTGCAAAATTCCTCTTTTTTATTGACAAAACAATTTATATCTTTGTATAATATATAGAAGAAAAACTATAATGGAGAAAAATTATGAGCAGAAATACTATCAACCTTAACCCAAGGCTGAAAAAAATAGCTGACCTTGTGCCGGCAAACAGTTGTACTGCAGACATAGGTACCGACCACGCATATATTCCCATTGTTCTTGCAGAAAAAGGTATATGCCCAAAGGCAATTGCCTCGGACATAAAAAAGGGTCCTCTGGCAAGAGCAGAAGCGAACATAAAAAAACACGGTCTTTCGGACATTATTGAAACACGGCTCGGAGCAGGTCTTGAAACCCTTGCTCCCGGTGATGCGGAAGTCATTATTATTGCAGGAATGGGCGGTATCCTTATATCCGACATTCTCGAAGCATCCCGTTCAGTAACCAACTCCGCAAAGCTCCTTGTTCTCCAGCCAATGACAGCTGTTCCCGAGCTGAGAGCTTATCTTTCGGAAAAGGGATATACCGTGCCGGGAGAATATCTTGAAGCCGAAGAAGACAAGCTTTACAACATAATTGTGGCACACTCGGGCGGAAAAACTGATTATACCCTTTCGGAGCTTTATCTGGGGAAGAATCTTTCCGAAAGCTCTCCTGAGCTGTTTCCGAGATACAAAGATGCTGTGCTCACAAAGCTCAACCGCAGAGCTGATGGACTGCGAAAGTCCGAAACAGAAGAAAGCAAAGCAGCACTTTTTGAAATTGAAAAAATACTGAAAGCAATAAATACGAGGTGAAAACAAATGACAAGATTATCCGAGATTATCGAAGAACTGAATGGCATAGCTCCACCCGAGCTCAAAGAGCCCTGGGACAATGTGGGACTAATGGTGGGGGATGCAACCCAGAAAATTGAACGGGTTTTTGTGTGTCTTGATTTGACAACCGAAAATGTTGCCGCCGCAATTGAGGCAAATGCCGATTTGATTGTTTCCCATCATCCGCTGATTTTCAAGCCAATCTATTCTGTAACCGAAAGCGACCCTATCGGCAGTATGATAAGAAGCGTCATCAAAAACAATATTTCCGTTTTCAGTATGCACACAAATTTTGACAAGGCGGAAGGCGGTATGAACGACCTTCTTGCACATCAACTGGGACTTGAAAACATACGGTCATTTACTGAAGAAGAATGTGTGGACGGAAACGGCAACCCCTTCTCAGGCATAGGTCGTGTGGGTATGCTTGAATATCCTATGTCTCTGGAAGACTTCATTCATCAAACAAGAGAAGCTCTGGGCTGTGCAGCACTCAAATACTCAGGCGACCTTTCTGAGCCTGTCCAGACAGTTGCGCTCTGTTCGGGAAGTGGCGGAAAGGAAGGAATATATTCCGCATTTCACTCGGGTGCAGATGCGTATGTAACAGCAGATTTGAGCCACGAGCACGCTCGCTCCGCATATGAGCTGGGTCTGAATATTATTGATGCAGGGCACTTTGAAACAGAGAATCTCATCTGTGATTTTCTTGCAAGCTTTTTTGCCGCCCGTTTCCCCGAGCTTGAGGTTGTAACCTCCGAAGCGACTCCCTTTTATTCAAGAATATAACATAAATTGAACATTGTTCAAAACTCAAAATGTTATAAATTCCTTAATCTCGTTGCCGTAAGGCAACATATCGCATCCGTCAGGATATATCGTACCGAAGGTATATCGCAAATTCCGTCAGGAATTTATATCGTTGAAAAAAAGACATTTTTCATTATTGAAAAATGTCTTTTTTCTAAGAACGCAGAACCATAAAGATATTTTAGTTTTATTGGCGATATACTCGCTCACGCTCGTGCGATATATTCGCTTCGCAAATTCGATATAACCTCATTTCATTCGGTTGCGATATGATATAAATTCCTTAATCTCGTTGCCGTAAGGCAACATATTGCATCCGTCAGGATATATCGTACCGAAGGTATATCGCAAATTCCGTCAGGAATTTATATCGTTGAAAAAAAGACATTTTTCAATAATGAAAAATGTCTTTTTTTCTGGCACCCACAGTAGGAATCGAACCTACAACTAGCCCTTAGGAGGGGCTTGTTATATCCATTTAACTATGTAGGCATATATTTAATTTATACAGCTATCAGACTATAATATCGTTTTTGAACAAGCCCCTCCTAAGATAAAAGGGCTTGTATATTATGAGCGTCAGCGAATAACAAGGTTCGCTCAGCCGTCAAAATCTTCGATTTTGCTAACGGCGTGCGGTTCTTATATCCATTTAACTATGTAGGCATATATTTACTACTAAAAGAGTATAACACATCAAATAAAATTCTGCAAGCATTTTTTATACAAAATCTGAAAGAATTGTATTGCTCACAAAAAAACCTTTATCTGAAAACCTTATTTTTCCTCCCTCTCGGATAAAAAATCCCATATTTGTGTATTTTTCAAGCTGTTTTCCAAAAATTTTGTCTATATTCAGATTAAACCGTTTTTCAAACTCTTTTTCTGAAATTCCCTCTTTCAGCCTGAGACCAAGGAACACAAACTCACTCATTTTGTCAAATTCCGAAAGCTTTTCTTCTGTTTCACGGGCATCACCGTATTTTTCTATATCTTCAATGTATTTTTCAAGTGTAGCAGTGTTGGAAAATCTCACGTCCTCAACACAGGAAAAAGCTCCTGCACCAAGACCGAGAAAATCATTACAAAGCCAGTATTTCAAATTATGGAGGGATTCCTTTCCGTGCTTTGAAAAATTTGATATTTCATAACGGTCATAGCCCCTTTCTCCAAGATAGTCAACAGCCCATTCATACATATCCGCAACAGTGTCCTCATCAGGAAGAATCAGCTCTTTCTTTGCGAAGGGTGTACCTTCCTCTATTTTCAAGGAATAGCAGGAAATATGCTCCGTACCAAACTCAACAGCTTTTTCAATGGTGCTCTTCCATTCCTCCATTCCCTGATTCGGAAGTCCGTACATAAGGTCAAGAGATATATTTTCAAATCCCGCTCGTCTCGCATTTTCAAAGCACAAGGAAAAATCCTCGAAAGAGTGAATTCTCCCCAATTCTTTGAGGCATCCGTTGTCCGCCGATTGAAGTCCTATACTGATACGATTGAAGCCTGCGTCCCGCAGTTTTTTCAAGCCTTCATATCCAATTGTTCCCGGATTGCACTCAACAGAAATTTCACAATTTGAACATTGCTCAAACAATTCCTTGACTTTTCCCAACACATTACACAGATACCATGTATCTACAAAGGTCGGCGTTCCGCCGCCGAAATAAATGGTATCAACCTTTGCGTGAAATTTTTCTGACATTATTTCTAGCTCCCTCAAAAGGGCAGAAAAATAGGACTCTATATATGATTCCTTGCCTGCATATGAATTAAAGTCGCAGTATCCGCACTTCGCTTTGCAGAACGGAATATGAATATAAAGTCCCAATGTTTTCATATTTAAACTCCCTCTGTCAGCCAAACTGACAGTTCGCCAGATTTGAACCTAATCCAATTTGAGCACCGACATAAATGCTTCCTGTGGCACTTCAACAGTACCAACCTGACGCATACGCTTTTTGCCTTCTTTCTGCTTTTCAAGAAGCTTTTTCTTTCGGGTAATGTCACCGCCGTAACATTTCGCAAGAACGTCTTTTCTCATAGCACGAACGGTTTCGCGGGCAATAATCTTGTTTCCGATTGCCGCCTGAATGGGAATTTCAAAAAGCTGACGCGGAATTGATTCCTTGAGCTTTTCGGCAATTCTTCTGCCTCTTGTGTATGCACTGTCCTTGTGAACAATGAACGATAGTGCATCCACCATATCTCCGTTAAGAAGAATGTCAAGCTTCACAAGGTCGGATTTCTGATAGTTTTTCATTTCATAATCAAAAGATGCATAACCTCTTGTTCTGGATTTCAGGGCATCAAAGAAGTCATAAATAATTTCATTGAGCGGCAGCTCGTATTTGAGAGTAACACGGTTCGCATCAAGATATGTCATATCAATATAAACTCCACGGCGCTCCTGACAAAGCTCCATAATGCTTCCCACAAACTCCTTGGGTGTCATAATGTTTGCCGCAACAATTGGTTCTGTCATATGGTCAATCTCCTGAGGTTCAGGAAGATTTGTGGGATTGGAAATAAGCAATTTCGTTCCGTCAGTTTTGTAAACCTCATATTCAACAGACGGAGCGGTTGTCACAAGGTCAAGGTTATATTCTCTTTCCAATCTTTCCTGAATAATTTCCATATGAAGAAGACCAAGAAAGCCGCAACGGAATCCAAAGCCCAAAGCAACAGAGGTTTCTGCCTCAAACTGAAGGGCAGCATCATTGAGCTGAAGCTTTTCGAGAGCATCACGAAGGTCATTGTATCTTGCGCCGTCCGCAGGATAAACACCCGAATAAACCATAGGCTGAACCTCTTTGTAACCGGGCAGTGCATCGCTCGCACCCTTTTCAACAGTAGTAACCGTATCACCCACACGAACCTCGCGGACATTTTTTATGCTCGCAGCAATGTATCCAACCTCGCCTGCCTTTATTTCCTTTGCAGGTAGCATCCCCAGCGGATTGAGATAGCCTACCTCAACAACATCAAAGGTACTTCCTGTTGCCATCATTTTTATAAGGTCGCCTGTCTTCACCTTTCCGTCAACAACGCGGACATAAGCAATAACACCCTTGTAGCTGTCATAATATGAATCAAAAATCAACGCCTTGAGCGGTGAGCCTTCATCACCCTTTGGGGGGGGAACAGCATCAACAATCCGTTCCAGCACCGACTCAATATTGATACCGTTTTTTGCAGAAATACATGGCGCATTCTGAGCTTCGATACCGATTACGTCTTCAATCTCCTGCTTCACAACCTCTGGTTGAGCCGAAGGGAGGTCTATTTTGTTGATTACAGGAACAAGCTCCAAATCGTGTTCCAGAGCAAGATAGGTATTGGCAAGAGTCTGTGCCTCTATTCCCTGAGCCGCATCAACAATCAGTACCGCACCCTCACAGGCCGCAAGGCTTCGTGACACCTCATAGTTGAAGTCAACGTGACCGGGGGTATCAATAAGGTTCAGAACATACTGCTCACCATTTTGTGCTGAATACAAAAGACGTACCGCACGTGCCTTGATGGTGATACCCCTTTCCTTTTCAAGATCCATATTGTCAAGCACCTGATCCTGCATCTCACGGTTTGTGAGAGCACCTGTCTTTTCAAGAAGTCTGTCTGCAAGGGTAGACTTTCCGTGGTCAATATGTGCAATAATTGAAAAATTGCGTATGTTGTTCTGGTATTCGTTCATTGTAAATCATTCCTCTTAAAGATTCAAAATGCAAATCATTTTGCACCTTTTCTCTATTCACTTTTAAAACCGTTGGGGTTGTTCTGCTGCCATCTCCAAGTATCAGCACACATATCCTCAAGATTCTTCTTTGCTTCGAAACCGATTTCTTCCTTCGCCTTTTGAGGGTCAGCGTAGCAAGCATCAATATCACCGGGACGTCTTGCTTCAATCTTGTAATCAAGGTCTTTTCCGCAAGCCTTTCCGAAAGCCTTTATCATATCAAGAACGCTGTAACCGTGACCTGTTCCAAGATTGTAGGTCACAACGCCAACGTGATTTTCAATTTTCCTGAGAGCACAAAGATGTCCGTCCGCAAGGTCAATAACGTGAATATAGTCACGCACACCCGTGCCGTCGGGAGTATCATAGTCATTGCCGAAAACGTGAACATAATCACGCTTGCCAACGGCAACCTGAGAAATATAAGGCATCAGATTGTTCGGAATACCCTGAGGGTCTTCGCCAATCAAGCCGCTTTCGTGAGCACCCACGGGATTGAAATATCTGAGAAGAGCAATATCCCATTCCTCATCCGCAACAGCAAGGTCACGGAGAATTTCTTCAATCATCAGCTTTGTTCTGCCATAAGGATTTGTACATGAAAGGGGGAAATCCTCACGAATGGGGACAGATGCAGGCTTTCCGTAAACCGTAGCAGATGAACTGAACACCAGCTTTTTGCAGCCATACTTGCTCATAAGCTCACAAAGATTGATGGTGCTGTACAAATTGTTGTGATAATAAGCAAGAGGCATCGCAACAGATTCACCCACAGCCTTGAGTCCGGCAAAATGAATAGCCGCATCAAACTTGTTTTCTCTGAAAACAACCTCAAGCGCATCCTTGTCTACCATATCTGTTTTATAAAATTTCAGGTCTTTGCCCGTAATCTTCTTCACTCTGTTCAGTGATTCCTCACTGCTGTTTGAAAGGTTGTCAACAACCGTAACCTCATAACCTGCATCAAGCAGTTGAACACATGTGTGGCTTCCGATATAGCCTGCACCGCCTGTAACCAAAATATGCATAATATTACCTCCAACCTGCCGAAAATACGGCATATTAATTTTGAACTTTTATTTTAACATATATTTCACAATTTTTCAAGGGTTTTGCATCAAATTTTCTGTTGTACAAAAACGACCGCAAGAATCAAAACAGCATATCTGCTTTTCTTCTCACAGCCGCAAATCCTAGATATTGCCCGAAAGCTTCGGTGGTTCAAACTCCTGAAGAGGTGCAAGGAAGCCCTCTTTTGTAAGCATTTTTTCTATCTCTTCAAGAGCTTCAGCTTTTTCTGCCGTCACCGTATGATAATGATAGCCTGACGTAACATTTTTCAAAAGGCTTGACTTTCCCGATTTTATACCGCTGAGAAAATCCGAAACATCACTTCTGGATTTTATGCCCATATCCGCTCTCACAACGCCATAAACCTTGTGATAAACAAACACGTCAACAACCGTTCCCCCAAGGTCAACCATAAGATTAAGCTCCTTTTCGGTATCATCATCGGAATGAATAACCTTGAAAACCCGTTCAAAAAGTTGACTTTTCCTTATTACATAACCTCTGGAAAGAGAAATGATTTCCTCTCCCGTCTCCCTGAGTTTTGCTATGTCCTTGACAATTATCTGACGGCTGACGCCAAATTTTTCTGCCAGACAGCTTGCGGAAATGGGTTTTTCCGCATGAAGGAGCATTTTTCTTATTTTTTCTCTTCTCTCTTCGCCTCTCATATGAACCTCACTCAGACAGCATGAAGATTTTTGAGTGAAAGGTCAAGAATGGGAGCAGAATGTGTCAGCGCACCGCTCGAAATATAATCAACACCAAGGTCGGAAAGTACCGCAATGTTCTCCTTTGTAACATTGCCTGAAACCTCAACTTCGGCTCTGCCCGCAATATATTCCATAGCTGTTTTTATTTCGTCGTGGGACATATTGTCCAGCATAATAATATCCGCTCCTGCCTCAACAGCATCCTTCACCATTTCAAAGGTTTCAACCTCAACTTCGATTTTACGCACAAAGGGAGCATATTCCTTTGCCATTTTCACAGCCTCTTTCACACCGCCTGCGGCACCGATATGATTGTCCTTCAGCAGAACACCGTCCGAAAGGTTGTATCTGTGATTACAGCCGCCGCCCACACGAACCGAGTATTTTTCAAAAATGCGGTTGTTTGGTGTAGTTTTTCTTGTATCAAGAAGGGTTGTACCCGTTCCGTCCAGAAGTGCCGCAACCTTTGAGGTATAAGTTGCAATTCCGCTCATTCGCTGAAGATAGTTGAGCGCGGTTCTCTCACCCGAGAGAAGAACCCTGATGTCGCCTCTGATTTTTGCAACAAGCTCACCCTTTTTTATGGCAGCACCGTCCCCGACAAAAAAACTTACCTTTGTTTCAGGGTCAATGAGAGTGAACACCCTTTCAAAAACCTGAGCGCCGCAAAGAATACCATCCTCCTTGCATATCAGCTCAACCTCCCCAAGCTTTCCTTCCGGCATAACACTGTTTGTAGAAACGTCCTCCGACGTAATATCCTCATCAAGAGCACCCAGAATAAGCGGATCTACCTTCAGCTTCAGTGTAGCATTATCAAACATAATATATATCTCCTTTTCATCAATGTTCAAATTAATTTTTCTTTTCTTTTTTCAATCTTTCTATCTCATCAAGAACAAGCTTTTTGTAGCTTTCCGCAAGGGCTTCCCTGTCCTCATAATGCGAAACATCAACCTCCGGAAAATCGGTTTCCAAGGCAGGCTTTTCTTTCATTTCAAAAGCGGCACGCTTTGCAAAAACAAGGCTTTCAAGCAGCGAATTGCTGGCAAGACGATTTCTGCCGTGAACACCGTTGCAAGCAGTTTCGCCTACTGCAAAAAGCCGTTTCATTGACGTTCTGCTGCTGTGGTCCACCTTTATGCCGCCCATAAAGTAGTGCTGAGCAGGAACAACGGGAATACATTCTTTCTTCACGTCATAGCCCTGTTCAAAGCAATGCTTTACAATATTGGGAAAATGCTCATCAAGCTCTTCTTCCGAAATCACACTCAAATCCTCGTGAACAAAGTCTGTGCCATCCTTTTCCATTTGGGCTTTTATAGCCTCGGTCAAAGCATCTCTCGGAAGAAGCTCGTCCACAAACCTCTTCATATTCTTGTCATAAAGCTTCGCACCCTCACCTCTCACAGACTCCGAAATAAGGAAGCTCCGCTCCTCTGCCCTATCTGAATAAAGGGTTGTGGGATGAATCTGTATGTAATCAAGGTTCATTGTTTGGATGCCGTGCAGAAGAGCAACAGCAACAGCATCTCCCGTCAAATGACGGAAATTGGTGGTGTTCCTGAAAAGTCCGCCGATACCGCCGCAGGCAAGAACTGTATAATCAGCATATACCGCATCAATGCTCCCGTCAGGAAAAGCCGCTACAATCCCACAGCATTCTCCGTTGTGGGGAATTATATCGAGCATAGTCGTATTCTCAAGAATCGTAATGTTTTTCTTTTTTTGAGCCTCGCAGAAAAGCTTGCTTGTAATCTCTTTTCCCGTCACATCACGGTGAAAAAGTATACGACTTTCGGAATGTGCCCCCTCACGGGTATAATTGAAATTTCCGTCTCCGTCTCTTGAGAACTCAACACCATACTCAACCAAATCCTGTATAACATCCCTTGACGAGCTTATCATAATTTCAACACTATCTCTGTCATTTTCATAGTGTCCCGCCTTCAGGGTGTCCTCAAAAAAAGCATCAAAATCCTCGTCATTTTTCAAAACACAAATTCCGCCCTGAGCCAAATATGAATCACTTTCCTCCACGGAAGCTTTTGTTATAATCGTAATATTCATATTCTCAGGCAGGTGAAGAGCGCAATACAGCCCGGAACAGCCGCTCCCCACAATAATTACATCTGTCTTTCTCATATTTTCCTCCAAAAACCTCACAGTCCGGATAAAATTTTTCTATATTGTAGCACAAAAGTTTACACATTTCAAGACATATGTAAACTTTTTGTGTAAACTTTGTTGACAACGCACAGTTTTTCGGATATAATATTCAAGTTATTATATTACATTACATCGGAGGAATTATGCTGAATACTCAGGAGCTTCAAAAGGAAATAATCAAACTGAAAAAAGAAAAAAATGTGTGTATTCTTGCTCACGCATACCAGACCCATGATATTCTTGAGGTGGCTGACTTTGTGGGTGACTCTTACGGTCTCAGCAAGGAAGCGGCATCCGATTCCCGCGAAACGGTATTGATGTGCGGTGTACGCTTTATGGCAGAAACAGCAAAAATCCTATCACCGCAGAAAAAGGTAATTCTCTCCCATCCTGATGCGGGCTGTCCTATGGCAGAACAGCTTTCAGCCGAGGAACTGAAAAAGCTGAAGGAAGCTCACCCCGAATGTGCTGTTGTTGCTTACATAAACACAACCGCCGAGCTCAAAACCCTCTGTGATGTTTGTGTTACATCTGCATCTGCTCTTGATGTGGTAAAGCGTCTCCCGCAAAAAGAAATACTTTTTATTCCTGACTGCAATCTGGGTTCATGGATTGAAAAACAACTCCCTGAAAAACGCTTTTATTTCATAAACGGCGGATGCCCCGTACATATGGGAATAACTCCGGAGGATGTCAAAAAAGCAAGATGTGCACATCCCGAAGCACTTCTTCTGGTGCATCCCGAATGCAAAAGTGAGGTTACAGCCCTTGCAGACTACGCAGGAAGCACAACAGGCATTCTTGCTTTTGTTGAAAAAAGTGAGGCAGACAGCTTTATTATCGGAACGGACAACAGCATAGTTCAGCATCTGCAGTTCACTTATCCCGGGAAGAAATTTTTTGCACTTTCAAAGAAATGTATCTGTGCAGATATGAGACTCACCACTTTGGGTGATGTATACAACTGTCTCAAGGGCACAGCAGGTGAGGAAATAATTCTTTCCGAAGAAACAATCAAAAAAGCACGGATTTGCATAGACGCAATGCTCCGATAATTGAAAAAAGGGCTGTTTAAAATGAAAAAACGGTTCGGCGTGGAAACCGAACCCTACAAACTGTGTCACAAAAAAGAGTACACAAACTATGTAGGGGACGGGTTCCATCCCGTCCCGAAAATTTCATTTTGCTACAGGTCTTTTTTGTTTTCCTTTAATACCTCGGCGGTCTGTATCTTGTGTTTCTGCGTTTTTTTCTTTTGGTTTTTTTGAGAGCTCTTACGAAGCCCGCCACCAGCACAAAAACAAAACCGAGCGCCACGCCGAGAATAATATATACCGTATATCTGATTACAGCAAGACTCCAGAGCCATTCTCCAAAGCTCATAAGAAATCCGAGAAAATGTCTTTTTATTTCAACAGTTGAAACAAGATTAACCTCACCCACCTTGTTTCCTTCATATGTGAAAATTGCCTTTCCGATAACCTGCCCCGAAGATATGGGTGCATAAACCTTTTCGGGAATTTCGGTTTTCACTTCCACCTTTTTGGGGTCTCCGTCCTTTGGGAACAGAGAATCAAGATTCTTTTCCGCCGACAATAGTATATGGTCAGTGCCATCAAGAGCCTGTTTCACCTTTACCTCTCCAAAAATGTCGTCACGCTTTGCAAGTCTCTGAGATTTGAAATCATTCAAACCGTGAGAAAGGAGGTCTCTCGATTCGTTGTGTGATACCGAAATTTCTTCTGCATCAAAAATAACACTGATTATATACTTCTCGCCGCTTTCTGCCGATGCCACAAGACAATTTCCCGCCTCGGAGGTTGTTCCCGTCTTTATGCCCGTTGCATACTCATAAAAATAATCTGCATATCTCATTCTCGAAACAAGGTTGTTTGTATTTATAAAATACCTTTTTTCGGACATATTTGTTGGCGGAAGATAAATATGCGCACACTCAACAATACTGCGGAAGGTTTCGTTTTTCATTGCTTCCCGTGCAAGCATAGCCATATCACGTGCAGTTGTATAATGGTCCTTGTGATGAAGACCATGAGGATTGACGAAGTGGGTATTGGAAAGTCCAAGCTCCCCGGCACGTTGATTCATTTTTTCAACAAAGGCACTCTCTGTTCCCGATACACCCTCTGCAATAACGGATGCCGCATCATTTCCCGATGCAATAAGAAGACCTTCCAGCAGATTTTTCAGCTTCATTTCTTCACCTACATCAAGAGAAATACCGCTTCCGTCAATATCCTGAGAATCAAAAGCCGTCTGGCTCATAACAAGAGGCTGTTCGAGACTTATTTCACCCCTGTCAACGGCCTCAAGAGCCACAAGGGCAGTCATTATCTTCGTTGTGCTCGCGGGGTACATAATCTTGTCGGGATTTTTTTCGAACAGAATATTTCCCGTATTGCCATCAATCAGAATTGCCGCTGTTGCCGAAAGCTTGGGTGCAGCTCCGAATACAGGCAATGCCATTCCCGTCAGGCACACAAGCATCAAAAGTATTGCCAAAATACGGCAGCAGCTTTTATTTGCAGAAAAAAACTTTTCTTTCATTGTTATCCTCCATATGTAAATACACTATTTTTCAGAAGACTTTTCTCTTTCAAGCTTTTCCCGTTCAGCCTGAGAGAGACGGACATAACTGGGAACCAGCTTTCCGTAAGGAAGAGTTTCCCCTTTTTTCAGCTTTTCAAGCCCGATTTCCGCAACAGCTCCCCCAAGATTCAGATTGAGAAGCTTTGGTGCAAAAACTGCCGCATCACCGAGAACTGACCTTATTTTTTCTTCAAACACCAGAGTCCCATCTCCCATGAATAGAACGGGCTTCTCCGTTTTTTTCAGCTCCTCCAGAAGCTCATCAAGAGCGAGAGCTCTGTCCTCTGTAATTCTCACAAGTCCGTCCCTTCCGCCATGGAAAAGAGCATTGTAAACCTGTTCACGCCTTGCATCAAGAACAGGTGATATAATTCCGTCAAAATATTTTGAAGAAAACGCCAGTGCCTCAAGAGTAGAAACAGCAATACAAGGCTTCTTTGCCGCCTGAGCCATAGCCTTCGCTGTGGCAACACCAATTCTCACACCCGTGAAGGAGCCCGGTCCAACCGCCGCCGCAAAGGCATCAATTTCCGTAGGGTCAAGCTCTGCCGCCGTGAACATTTGTTCAACGAGAGGCATCATCATCTGGGAATGGGTTTTATTTTTGTTCACAACAGTCTGGGCAACCATCAGCTTTTCATCCATAATCGCCGCAGTAGCCGCCATACAACAAGTATCTATACCAAAAACAAGCATTTTTATCTCTCCGTTTTTTCAATCAGAATTTCACGGTAATCCTCACCCTTTGAAGGGTTCTTTTCAATCCTCACATCAAAATACCCCTTGGGGAGAACAGCTTCAATGTTCTGTGCCCACTCGATTATGCAAACTCCGTCACCGAAAAAATAATCATCCATCCAGTCACAGCTCTCAGGGTCAACATTTTCCAGACGATAAGCGTCAAAATGATAAAGGTCAAGGCTTCCGTTGTATTCATTCACAATGGTAAAGGTCGGACTTGAAACATCGCTGTCAATACAGAAATAATCCGCAATTCCCTTTGTAAAAGCAGTTTTCCCGGCACCCAAATCTCCACGCAAAGCAATAATGCTTCCCGGTTCAAGAGCTTCCGCAAATTTTTTTGCAATACTTCGGGTTTCTGCCTCGCTGCAGCTTTCAAAAACTTTCATAGCTCCGATTCCTTTCCTGAATGTATATATATTTATTTTAACTGCATTTAATTGTAAAGTCAATACAAAACTATTGAAATAAGACGAAAAATGTTGTATACTGTTCATAACGCATTTGATTTTGACCTTTGAAGAAATTTTTACACAGGAAAGGTAATGAAAAAAATGGCAAAAGAAAGAGTTGATAAGCACAATTATTATCTGGACATAGCAGAAACCGTAATCGAACGCGGAACCTGCCTGCGTCGCAACTTCGGTGCGATTATAGTAAAAAATGATGAAATTGTGTCCACAGGCTACACGGGAGCACCCAGAGGAAGAAAGAACTGCACAAATCTCGGAGTATGTATCCGCGAAAAACTCGCAATTCCCAGAGGTGAAAGATACGAGCTTTGTCGCAGCGTTCACGCAGAGGCAAACTGCATAATTTCAGCACAGCGCCGTGATATGATTGATTCCACCCTTTATCTGGTTGGAAAAGACTACAACACGGGCGAGCTGGTTGAAAACACATCCAGTTGTTCAATGTGCAAGCGTATGGTTATCAATGCGGGCATAAAGCAGGTAATCATCCGCAACACTCCCACGGAATATACTGTTGTGGATGTTGAAGACTGGGTTACAAATGATGAGTCTGTTGAAGGCGTTTTCGGATATTAAAAAATTTTTTACAAATTATATTTTTACTGCAACAAGCCCCATTCTTTTTTCCGTATGAGTACGTGGTACAAAGCAGATACTAACAGGGAAAGGAGAAAGGAGTTATGCGCAGAAAGCTAAGCTTAACATTTTTTGTATTATTTTTTGCAATATTACTTTCGAAAAACGTATACACACCAGTTCTTGTGGTGAACACTGAATCGCCTTATGTTCATCAGCAAGAAAAGTAAAAAAAATATGCGGTAAACTGTTGTTAGTTTACCGCACTTTTTCATTTTTATACAAATTATATAAGAAATTTGTCGTGAATTGCCTGAACAGCCTTTTCTGCATTTGCAACATTCACAAGAACAGAAATTTTTGTTTCGGATGTTGAAATCATATGGATATTGATTCCTGCATCATAAAGAGCTTCAAACATTTTTGCCGCAACGCCGGGATTGTTTGTCATACCTGCCCCAACAATTGAAACCTTGCTGATGTCTTCACGATGCGAAATATCCTCATAGCAAAGAGCATCCTTTTCTGCTGTCAGAAGCTCAAGGGCTTCGTTCAGATTATTTTTTGTAACAGTAAATGAAATATCCTTCTTTCCGCCTCTGCCGATTGACTGAAGAATTACATCAACGTTGATACTGTGCTTTGCGAGAAGTGAAAATACCTTGAACGCAATGCCGGGCTTATCTTCAAGACCGATAAGTGCAATACGTGCCACATCATTATCGCGTGCCACACCTCTGATTAACATTTTTTCCACGGAAACCGCCTCCTTAACAATTGTTCCATCTATTTTTTCAAAACTGGATTTAACCTCAAGCTTAACGCCGTATTTCTTCGCCATTTCAACCGAACGGTTGTGAAGAACATTTGCGCCGAGACTTGCCAGGTCGAGCATTTCATCATAAGTAATTTCATCAAGCTTTTTCGCTGATTTTACTATACGGGGGTCAGCGGTATAAACACCGTCAACGTCTGTATAGATTTCACATTTGTCAGCATGAATTGCTGCCGCTATTGCAACAGCCGATGTATCACTGCCGCCGCGTCCGAGAGTTGTGATGTTGTCATACTTGTCAAGACCCTGGAAGCCTGCCACAATAACAATCTTCTTCTGGTCAAGCTCTGCCATAATTCTTTCGGTATCAACCTTGTGAATACGTGCATTTCCTGCAGTTGTATTGGTCAAAAAGCCTGCCTGCCAGCCCGTAAGAGAAATAACGGGACATCCGATTTTTTCAATTGCCATAGCAAGAAGTGCAATTGAAATCTGTTCACCGGATGCAAGAAGCATATCCATTTCACGCTTTGAAGGATTTGCATTGATTTCATGAGCCTTTTCAATAAGGTCATCGGTTGTGTCGCCCTGAGCCGAAACAACTACTACAACAGAATTTCCTGCGCGGTAGGTATCAACAACACGGCTTGCAACGTTGTTTACTTTGGCAGCATCAGCGACAGAGCTGCCGCCGAATTTCTGAACGATAATTGCCATTTTAAAAACCTCCGATACATATTATATTTCAGTGACCCCGAAGCTGTCAGACTTGAGAACCTCAGGTCGCCTGTTTTTCATTTTTTGTCTTACTTATCACTCGCCAATCAGTCTCAGCTTGCCGAGAGCCTTTCCGCCCATTCCTTCAACACCGGCAACAAACTCGCCGAGAGCTGTTTCTGTCATGGGTTTTGTGATAACAGCAAACTCATTCTTGTATTCCTCTTCGTCAAAGGTAACAATCTGACAGCCTTCAAGACCCGAAACAGCCTTGCCTGAGAATCTTACATAGTAAGGATATTTCTGGAGCTTGCCCTCTGATTGGTTTTCAGGTTTGTATTCATTCCATTTTATGATAATGTTGACGCCCTTGTGCTTGATTGCATCAACAACGTCAGCAACAACAGCGTTTGCCGTAGGAAGCTTTCCTGCGCCTCTGCCGTAGAACATAACATCCCCAAGGTCTTCGCCCTTCACGATAATGCCGTTGAACACATCGTTAATTCCGGCAAGAGGATTGCTTTTCGGAACAAAAGCGGGGAAAACAGCCGCAAAAACTCCGCCGTCTTCAGCCTTTGTTGCATGACCGATAAGCTTTATGGAATAGCCAAGCTTTTCAGCATAAGCCACATCCTCAGCAGTAATTTTCGTAATACCCTCTGTAGGAATACGTTCGGTGAGAACAGAATCTCCAAAAGCAAGAGCCGAAAGAATTGCAATCTTGCGGCAGGTATCGTGACCTTCAACGTCAGCCGTGGGGTCAGCCTCGGCATAACCCTTTTTCTGAGCGGCACGAAGTGCATTGTCAAAGGTTTCACCCTTCTGGAACATCTGAGTCAGGATATAGTTTGTTGTGCCGTTGAGGATACCGAAAACGTCTGTTGCTTCCCCTGCCGTAAGGCATGAGAACATCGGTCTGATGATAGGAATACCTCCGCCCACAGATGCCTCAAAGAGATAATTGAGATTTCTCTCTCTTGCAATCTGCAAAAGCTCGGTTCCGTGAGCCGCAACAAGCTCCTTGTTCGAAGTAATAACGCTCTTTCCTGCAAGAAGAAGTTTTTTTGAAAATTCATAAGCAGGGTTCACACCGCCCATTGTTTCAACAACAATACCAACCTCAGGGTCATTCAAAATATCATTGAAGTCCTTTGTGAAGCATCTGAACTCGCTGTCAGGAAAGTCGCGAAGGTCAAGGATATGTGCAATCTCAATAGGCTCGCCGCATTTTTTCACGAGGATGTCCTGATTTTTTGTGACAACCTCACCTACGCCGGAGCCGACAACACCAAAACCCATAATTGCGATTTTCATATATTATCAGTTCCTTTCTGTAAATATTCAGATTTTTATAAACCATTTTTGCTTAAAAATACAGATACTAACATAATACAACAAAAACTCCTTGCCGTCAAGGAGTTTTTGCCAATTTTATTCACTAAATTTGCCCTGCAAACTCAATAATTTTCAGCATTTCTTCACGTGTATGAGCCTTCATAATGGCATCCCGAAGTCTCGCACCGCCCTTGCAGCCCTTTATATACCACGCCATATGCTTCCGTGCCTCCTGAATACCCCGATAGTCACCCTTGTACTTCACAAGAAGCTCAAGATGCTCCTTCATTTTCTGTGCACGTTCCGAAATAGTAGGCTCAGGCAGCTTTTCGCCCGTTTCAAGAAAGTGAATAACTCTCTCAAATATCCAAGGATTTCCCTGTGCGCCGCGACCTATCATAATACCATCACAGCCAGTGAAGTCAAGCATCCTTTTTGCGCTCTCCTCGTCAAAAATGTCCCCGTTGCCGATAACCGGAACAGAAACAGCCTCCTTCACAGACTTAATTATTTCAAGGTCAGCCGTTCCGCTGTAAAACTGCTCACGGGTACGTCCGTGAACAGTTACCAAGGCTGCACCGTTTTCCTCGGCAATTTTCGCCATTTCCACAGCATTGACCGATTCCTCATTCCAGCCCTTTCGGATTTTCACCGTTACGGGAACATCCACAGCACGCACAACTGCCTTCACAATTTCTCCTGCAAGTCGGGGATTTTTCGAAAGTGCCGAGCCGTCACCGCTGCCCGTAATTTTGGGGGCGGGGCATCCCATATTTATGTCAATAAGCTCCGCACCATACTCAAGAGCTTTTTCCGCAATTGCCGCAAGAACCTCCGGCTCATGACCGAAAAGCTGTGTAGCAACAGGCTTTTCCGCCTCCTCCGTCTCCAAAAGGTCTGCGGTCTTCTGGCTCTTGTAAAAAAGCCCCTTTCCGGATACCATCTCGGTGTACATAAGAGCAGGTCCAAAGGGCTTTGTTATCATTCGGAACGCCTTGTCCGTAACTCCCGCCATAGGCGCAAGAAACACATTATTCTTCAATTCAAGATTTTTTATTCTGAGCATATCCATATTCTTTCCATATCAAATATTCTTACATTATTTTATTATAATAACCGCCTTTTGTCAATGGTTTTACCTTGACAACAAGGTAATTTCAAGGTATAATTGTTGTAAAATATCAAAATGGGGGAAAATTGATATATTTCTCTCATAATTTGCATCAAACGGGGCAATATCAAATGAATTACAAAAGACTTACAGAAACAAAACGTGCAGTAATCAAGGTGGGCACCTCCTCCCTGACTTACGAAACGGGAAAACTGAACATAAAAAAAATCGAAAGCATTGTGCGTGTGGTATCGGATTTGAGAAACCGCGGCATTGAGGTGGTTCTTGTATCCAGTGGTGCTGTGGGTGCGGGAGTGGGAAAGCTCAACCTTCCCGAAAAGCCTTCCGAAACCATAAAAAAACAAGCTCTTGCCGCAATCGGTCAGGCAACATTGGTTTCAATGTACGACCGCTTTTTCTCGGAATACGGTCATTCCTCGGCTCAGGTTCTGCTGACGAAATTTATTCTTGACGATGAGGAAAGATACCGCAACACCAAAAACACCTTTGAAACAATGTTCGAATACGGTGTAATTCCCATTGTGAACGAAAACGACGTAATCTCCACCTACGAGCTGGAATTCGGCGACAACGACACCTTGTCCGCATACATTGCAAAGCTTGTGGATGCCGGGCTTCTCATTATACTTTCGGATATAGACGGACTTTATGACAGCAATCCACAGGTAAATCCCGAAGCAAGGCTTGTTGAGGTTGTTGAAAAAATTGACGAATCCGTATACGCCATTGCCGGAGGCGCCGGCAGCCGCAGAGGTACAGGCGGAATGGTGACAAAGCTGAAGGCAGCAGAAATTGTCAACCCAGAAGGCATTGATATGATAATCTCAAACGGAGCATATCCCGAAAGGATTTACGATATTTTTGAAGGCAAGTCCGTGGGAACTCTTTTTGTGGGTTCGAAATAGCAAAAACAACAACCAAAGCTTTTTTCAAATGTGAAATTTCGTTAAACTTTTGTCAGAAAGCTATTGAAAATTTGCAAAAACTATGATATTATGTTATACAAGGGAGAAGTTGAAAATTCTTCCATATATGTATTTGTATTAAATTAATAGTATTTATATAAGGAGGTCACAAAAATGACTACAAACAAAAAGGTACTCACTTGGCTTGAAGAAATGAAAGCCCTTTGTAAGCCCGCAAATGTTGTATGGATTGACGGCTCAGAAGAACAGCTCGAAGCTCTCCGTGCAGAAGCGGTTGCAAGCGGCGAAATGATCAAGCTCAATCAGGAAAAGCTTCCCGGTTGCTACTATCACAGAACAGCCGAAAACGACGTTGCACGTGTTGAGGACAGAACATTCATCTGTACCGAAACAGAAGAAGAGGCAGGTCCCATCAACAACTGGATGGCACCCGCTGAAATGTACGCAAAGCTCAACGCTCTTTATGACGGTTCAATGAGCGGTCGTACAATGTACGTTATTCCCTACTCAATGGGTCCCGTTGGCTCACCCTTCTCAAAGATTGGTATTGAGCTTACAGACAGTATCTACGTTGTTCTCAATATGGATATTATGACAAGAGTTGGCAAGTCAGTTATCGACGCTCTCGGCGAAGACGGCGACTTCGTAAAATGTCTCCATGCAAAGAAGGACGTAAATCCTGACGAAAGATACATCGTTCACTTCCCCCAGGACAACACAATTATGTCCGTTAACTCAGCTTACGGCGGAAACGTTCTCCTCGGCAAGAAGTGCTTCGCACTCCGTATTGCATCTTATCAGGGTATGAAGGAAGGCTGGATGGCAGAGCATATGCTTATCCTCGGTCTCGAAAACCCCAAGGGCGAAGTTAAGTACATCTGTGCTGCATTCCCCTCAGCTTGCGGAAAAACAAATCTCGCTATGCTCATTCCTCCTAAGTTCCTCAAGGACAAGGGCTACAAGGTATGGACAGTTGGTGACGATATTGCATGGCTCAGAGTTGGCGAAGACGGCAGACTTTATGCAATCAACCCCGAAGCAGGTTTCTTTGGCGTTGCTCCCGGTACATCCGAGAAGTCAAACTTCAACGCTCTTGAAGCTACAAAGAAGGGTACTATCTTCACAAACGTTGCTATCAACGAGGATGATATGACAGTTTGGTGGGAAGGTCTCGACAAGAATCCTCCTAGCAATGCAATCGAATGGAAGGGCGCAAAGGTTGACGGCAAGGCATACACAGCTGACGGCAACAAGCTCGCACATCCCAACTCAAGATTTACAGCTCCCGCAAAGAACTGTCCTTGCATTTCTTCTGAATTCGAGAATCCTCAGGGCGTTCCGATTTCAGCAATTGTATTCGGCGGCCGCCGTGCAAAGACTGCTCCGCTGGTATACCAGGCTCGTGACTGGGATCATGGTGTATTCGTTGGTGCAACAATGGCATCAGAAACAACAGCAGCTGCTGCTGGTGCAGTAGGTGTTGTAAGACGTGACCCCATGGCAATGAGACCCTTCGTTGGTTACAATATGGCTGACTACTTCCAGCATTGGTATGATATGGGCAAGAAGATTGCAAATCCTCCCAAAATCTTCAATGTAAACTGGTTCAGACTTGACAAGGACGGCAACTTTATGTGGCCCGGCTTCGGTGACAATATGCGTGTCCTCAACTGGATTCTTGATCGTTGTGAAGACAAGGTTGATGCAGTTGAAACAGAAATCGGTTATGTTCCCAACAAGGCAGACCTTCAGCTCGAAGGACTTGACCTCAGCGACGAGGTTGTTGATGAACTTCTTTCAATCGACATTGATGCTTGGAAAGAAGACCTTGCCAACCAGAGAGAATTCTTCGCTCAGTTTGGCGACAAGCTTCCCAAGGAAATCAAAGACAGTATGGATACATTGGAAGCAAACCTCAACAAGTAAAATTACACTTGAATATAACGCAGTAGGGCTGTAGCAAATGAAAAAAAGCGGTTTGGCGTGGAAACCGAACCCTACAATTTGTGTCACAAAAAAGTGCACAATATATGTAGGGGACGGGTTCCATCCCGTCCCGAAAATTTCATTTTGCTGCAGCCCCGATTTTTTCCGCAAGATTCTTTATAAAATAATGAGCACAAAAACAACGGGCTGTGAGAAATCACAGCCCGTTGAAAAATTATCTTAGTGAATAATTGCAAGCTCTGTTTCTTTGTCAAACAGATGAATCTTGTTTGTATCGAATACAGTCTTGATTGTTTCGCCTGCCTGAGCAGTTGTACGGCGGTTTACACGTGCAACCATAGGTGTTTCGCCAACCTTGAGGTAGAGATATGTTTCTGCACCCATCATTTCTGTAAGGTCAACTTCAACATTAACAACGCAGTCAGCCATTGAAGCAATGTGAGCTTCATCCTCATAAATTGATTCAGGTCTGATACCCATAACAACTTCCTTACCGATGTAGTCGTTGAGTTCTTCACGATTGCCCTTTCCTTCTGGAAGCTTGATGTCGAAGTTTGAATTAACAAGATGAACACCGTCATCCTTCTTTTCTACCTTAACATCAATGAAGTTCATCTGGGGGCTTCCGATAAAGCCTGCAACGAACATATTTACAGGTTCGTCATAAAGAGCTGCAGGTGTATCGCACTGCTGCATGTAACCATCCTTCATAACAACGATTCTTGTACCCATTGTCATAGCTTCTGTCTGGTCATGTGTAACGTAGATAACTGTTGTACCCAGTCTCTTGTGGAGCTTTCCGATTTCAGCTCTCATCTGAACTCTGAGCTTTGCATCCAGGTTTGAAAGAGGTTCGTCCATAAGGAATACCTTGGGTTCACGAACGATAGCACGACCGAGAGCAACACGCTGTCTCTGACCGCCTGAGAGAGCCTTCGGCTTTCTGTCAAGAAGATGACCGATGTCAAGAATCTTTGCAGCAGCTTCAACTCTTTCTTTGATAACTGCCTTGGGAACTTTTCTGAGCTTGAGACCGAAAGCCATGTTATCAAATACTGTCATATGGGGATAGAGAGCATAGTTCTGGAAAACCATCGCAATATCTCTGTCCTTGGGAGCAACATCGTTAACAAGCTTGTCGTCGATGTAGAGCTCACCTTCTGAAATTTCTTCCAGACCGGCAATCATTCTCAAAGTTGTTGTCTTACCACAACCTGAAGGACCAACGAGGATTATGAATTCTTTGTCTTCAATTTCAAGGTTGATGTCTCTGGCACCGACAACACCGCCCTGATAAATTTTACCAATCTGCTTTAAGCTTAAACTTGCCATTTATAATAACCTCCCAAAATAGTTAGCTTTTATATCTTAGACTCATTCTAACACATTTTTTCAGAAAATGTTAGAGCTTTATTGCACAAATTTAAAATTTTCTTTTATTGATATTGCACAACCTCGCACAAAAAAACCCCGAAACCCTTGATTTTACTGGGGTTTCGGGGTTTTGTATTACCGTTGTGTGCATTAAACAAAAAAATTATGCACTTTTCTATCTTTTTACATCAAAATGCACATATTCGCATTTTTCGACAACAAAAGAAGTTTTCCACAGCCTTGTATGTGCCGATTTCACTGGGTTTTACACATTATCCACAGAGTTATCCACAGCATTGTCCGTGTTTTCCACACTTTCGTCGGAATTATCCACAGGTGTATCAACATTCTCAGGCGTTGTATCATCCGTCACTTCTTCCTCTGTTTCTTCTTCGTGCGCAACAGCCGCTGCAGACACAATCTTCACACCCTCACCCAGACGCATAAGCCTTACGCCTTTGGTTACACGCTTCAAAGTGCTTATGTCAGCTGTGTCAATTCTGATGATTACACCCTCGGAGGTAATAATGATAATGTCGTCCTCGTCACTAACAAGACCAAAACCTGATACAGCACCGGTTTCCTCGGAAATTTTGTAGGTTGTGGTTCCCTGACCGCCACGGGACTGAACCTTGTATTCATCAAGCTCCGTCTTCTTTCCGTAACCGTTTTCGCTTATTACGAGAACTCTTGAGCCCTCACGCATTACATCCATACCTACAACATAGTCGCCATCCTTCAGCATAATACCGCGTACACCTCTGGACACACGACCCAGAGTTCTGACATCGCTTTCTTCAAAGCGAATCATCTTTCCGTCATGTGTTCCCATAAAGATATGAGATGTGCCGCCAGTCTTCTTTACGTTGATAAGCTCATCGCCCTCATCAAGGTTAATAGCAATTTTTCCGCCCTTGGGTGCGTTTTCGTATTCCATAATATCCGTTTTCTTGATAACACCGTTTCGTGTTGCCATAATCAGATATTCACCTTCAACATACTCACGCACAGGAATCATTGCAGAAATCTTTTCTCCCGTTTCAAGCTGAAGAAGGTTTACAATTGCAGTTCCCTTTGCCTGACGACCTGCCTCCGGAATTTCATAAGCCTTTATGCGGTACATTCTTCCCGTGTTGGTGAAGAAGAGAATATATGCATGAGTGGACGCAACAAACATTGTATTCACAAAGTCTTCTTCCTTTGTCTGCATACCTATTATACCCTTGCCGCCACGTTTTTGACTCTTGTAGGTATCAACAGCAAGACGCTTGATATAACCCTGCTTCGTCATTGTGATAACATTATCTTCCTCTTCAATAAGATCTTCGTAGTCAATGTCATCCACAACAGGCTCAATGGAGGTTCTTCTCTCATCGCCGAATTTTTCACGGATTTCGGAAATCTCTTCCTTTATAACCTCAAGAACTCTCTGTTCGCTTGCGAGTATTTCTTCAAGCTCCTTGATGAATGCCATAAGCTCAGCATATTCCGCATCAAGCTTTTCACGTTCCAAGCCCTGAAGACGTGCAAGTCTCATATCAAGAATAGCCTGAGCCTGCACCTCCGTGAAATCAAAGCGTTCCATCAAATTGGGTTTCGCATCATTATAGCTGTTTCTGATAATGCTGATAATTTCATCAATATTGTCAAGAGCCTTTCTGAGACCTTCAAGAATATGAGCTCTTGCCTCCGCCTTCCGCTTGTCAAAGATACATCTTCTGACAATAACATCCTTCTGGAAAGCAATATACTCATCAAGAATTTCACGAAGATTGAGAACCTTCGGCTCAACTCTGTTCACAAGAGCAAGCATAATAACACTAAAGGTGTCTTCAAGCTGAGTGAACTTGTAAAGCTGATTAAGTACAATTGTTGCATTGGCATCTCTCTTCACTTCGACAACAATTCTCATACCATCACGGTCGGACTCATCACGAAGGTCGGAAATGCCCTCCAATCGCTTGTCACGTACCAGATTTGCGATGCTTTCAATAAGTCTTGCCTTGTTGACCATATAAGGAATTTCCGTGAACACAATTCTCTGGCGGTTGTCACCGTATTCTTCGATTTCCGCTCTTGCCCTGAGACGGAGCTTTCCTCGTCCCGTATGATAAGCCGAGCGGATTCCGTTTGTTCCCATAATCTGCGCACCTGTCGGGAAATCGGGACCCTTGATGTATTCCATAAGCTCATCTATTGTAATTTCAGGATTGTCAATAACCGCAATAATTCCATCTATAACCTCTGTCAGATTATGGGGCGGAATTTTTGTTGCCATACCGACAGCAATACCATCGGAGCCGTTGACAAGAAGATGCGGAAAACGTGATGGAAGCACAATAGGCTCCTTTCGGCTTTCGTCGAAGTTCGGCATAAAGTCAACCGTTTCCTTTTCAATGTCCGTAAGCATACGGACAGCCATTTTCGACATTCTTGCCTCAGTATAACGATAAGCAGCCGCAGGGTCGCCGTCCACCGAACCAAAGTTACCGTGACCGTCAACTGTCGGGTATCTCATTGAGAAATCCTGAGCCATACGAACCATTGCATCATAAACCGATGCGTCACCGTGAGGATGGTATCTACCAAGCACGTTACCGACGGTAGTCGCACTCTTTCTGTACTCTCTTTCGGGAGTAAGGTTATCCTCATACATTGCATAAAGTATACGTCTATGAACAGGCTTCAACCCGTCACGGACATCAGGAAGCGCACGTCCCACAATAACAGACATAGCATACTCAATGTATGACTTTCTCATTTCTTTTTCAATTTCAACAGGAACAATGTTCAGCTTGGAGACATCGAACAGTCCCTCATGATTGTTTTCTTTCGCCATAGCTTTAAAACCTCGTTTTTTCTCCTTTTTAGCCAAATTCCAAAAAGGGTCTTCCTTTTTTACTTCGACAAAAATTTGCGGATTCCTTCTTATTGGCAAAAAAATGCCCCGATTTTCTTCATCGGGGCATTTTTGTTATCCTTTTTTGTATATCAGTTTTCTTATGAACTTGTTTTTAAAGCAAAAGCTTTTAAGCTTTGTCTTTAAATTATTTTTTGGCAATATATCATTATCAAAAAAATCAAATGTATAAAAGTTTATGTCACCGCCGCGCTTTTGCGGCATTTTTTTGTTGTATGCATATTCAACCCATTCTTTTTCCAAAGGTTGTGCAGCAAGCTTTTCAGAGATTTTTTCCATCCATTTCTGCCCTTTTTCGTTATGCACCGCAACAAGGGAAATGCCCTCATCTGTATCGGTGAAATCCTTCAGGCGTGTTACGCCCCAGAAATCACCAAGAGTAATGTCTGCTTCGCTCATTTCTGCTCTTTTGCACTCATAACAGCAATCACGCATCGCAACATTGCCAAAAAACAGTTTTAAGAACGGGTCTTCATTTGCTGTTTTAAGATACTCACCGCCGCCTTCGAATTCAATATACATACAATAAGTCTTCCAGCCCAGTTTTTTTGAACGAAAGCTGACCGACTTAACCTTTTTGTCATACTTTTTCTCTATATCCGAAATATATTTTCGATAAGCAGTCTGGGATGGGACACCATAACAAAGAAAATCACAGATAATCAACTTGTCATATTTTTCTCCGAAAGCACTTCGAAGTCCCATAGCCTGACAGGGTGTACCGCAAAACAAAACCCATCTGTCTTTTTTCAGTTCAGCAAGAATATCAGCCACAGTATTACCCATTTCGCTCTCAAAATACTTTGATTTTTTCAGTTTTTCCAGCGAAACACTATCCGTACTCCGGTGGGCAAGGCTCTTGTAATCATCCGAAAAGGCTGCACCGAAAACAATGCCTCCTTCATTCAATACCGCTTCTGCAAGAAGTCCGAAAACGCCTCCCGAAGAACCTGAAAAACGCTGGTCTTTTTCCTTTGCCCAAACTGCTGAAAAGCTACTGTTTTCCACCACATCATTATGTTCCTTCAATACATGGCAAACAGCTCTGCATTTTCCGCAATCTACACATCGGCTCTCGTCTATTTCAGGGACAAAAAAACCCTGTGCATTTTGTTTCATAGCGATACACTGTTGCGGACACAAGCTAATGCAAGCTCCGCAGCCTGTGCATTTTTCCTGAGCAACAAGCTTCATATTCTTTCCCTCTTCTCAAACTCCGCAGTTTTTCAGAAATTCCATAGAATTCTTTCGGTATTCCTCAAGCTTTTTATTTATTTCGGTATAATCTGAAATATCCGCAATCAACTGACTATTTTCTTTTTCCGTGTTTGCCCCGATTTTTTCTGCCATATCCAGAAGTCTGCTGTTTCCTTTTTTGTCTGTTTTGAAAAGGCAGACGGGCTTGTTGAAAATCAAGGAAAAAGAAAAACCGTGAAATGAATTTGTCACAACCATATTTGCACCTGAAACAAGACCTACAAATTCTTCAGGAGAAACCGCCCAGAAATACTTGTCAATACCTCTGAAAGCATCAACAAAGCTTGTGTTCACGGAATACACCTTGCAGTTTTCTTTCTTTCCAAGCTCTCTTGCATATTCATAAACATTCTTCTGTCCGTAAAATGCATATACAAGAATATACTTTTCATCTGTCACTTTTCGGGCAACCTTTTTCCATTCATCCGCTCCCGGAAGATATACGGGGTCACATACCTGACTGCAAGGTATATGTAGCTCTTCAAGCAAAGCACATCCGGATTTTTCACGAACAGAAACAGCATCAAAATCTTTCAGCATTTTCTTCATTCTGTCTGCCTGCTCAGAATTCAACTCGTCCATTGCAATGCTGGCAGCATAAGATACTTTTTTCGCCTTTTCAGGAACAAAACCCAAAAAGTAACTATCGTCCTTTCCGTTTTGCATATTCATATTCCAAACCTGGTCACTTCCGGTAATATACATATCCGAGTTTCCGGGGAAGCTTTTCAGCTCTTCAAAAGAAGAATAAGTTTTTTCGGAAAGCTTTAATCTTTGTCTCAAAAACGTCCCAAAGCTCTTTTTACACCTTATGCGATTGGGGAAAAAGAGAAGCTTTTTCGCAATACGCTTGACAATACTTCCTTCGCTTTTCACATAAGACGGATAATAATCAATTACCTCCGCCTTATGCCCATTCTCTGTCAGATATTTCTGCAAGGCATATGCCTGAAGCACCGCACCGTAATTATAAGCACGGTGACAGGTTATAACCGATATTTTCATAGAAATACTCCCCTTTGTGTGCAACTACTCTTCATCAATAATGTCCAATTCGTTCATTAATTTTAGTCTGTCATTCACTATTTTGTTCTCTTTTTTCGAACCATAAATGGTACCGCCAAGGCTCTTTTTCCCCCTTGCAAGCGCACCAAATATATCCACAACTCGATGTGCATATGCAACAGGATACAATAATGCAGATTTCCCCAGATACGAATATCCTTTTTTGATTAAAGCCTTCCTTCCGGGCAAAATCGCCGCCTTGAGGGATGATGTTTTTCTCTTTCTTACCAATCTTTTGGTATCGGAGTCATCAGCTTTTGTTCTTTTCTTCAAAAACTCCTGATAAAACTCAAAACGTTCCTTTTCCCCTGCACCAAAATTCTCTCCGGCTTCAATATCCTTCATAAGCTCTTCTTCAAGTTCAAAAGAATAATCCTCCAAATCAAGCCCGAAATATTTCACGCCGATTCCGAATACGTTCAAAATAAGCTTCTTGAACTTCAGCCTTTCCAGCTTTTCAAAATAGCGTTCAAAATCTATTTCATTCTTGTGTTTTTCAACAAAGGCAAGTAAATCCGTAACCTGTCTTATGCCGCTGCCTTCCCTGACAAAATGTTTTATGAAGTGTGTGGTGAGAAAGTCCAGCATATCATTGCTTCCGAGAGATTTTACCGTGAGGAATTCGTTTATTTGCATATCCACAAATTCTTCGGTTATACCAAATTGATTTTTGAGAACAGCATTGCTGAAAACCTCCGCATAAAGCTGAACATGAACCTCAATAAGCCCTGCCGCAGGACTGCTTGCTTTGAAATCCTGATTGCCCTCCGCACGCGGCTCAACGGCAAATCCAAGACTTTTGAGCAAGTCAGAGGTTTTTTTCTCATATTGGGGCATTACATACAAATCAATGTCGCCAGAAAGCCTGCATTGGGAAAGATAATAGTCCTTTGCCACCGTACAGCCCTTCAATATACAATAAGAAATTTTTTCTTCCTCCAGCTTTTTCGCAAGTCCCGAAAGCACAGCCATTTTCTGCTCGTTCTTCATCATTGCACGAAAAAACATCTGTTCCCATTTGGGATTAAGCGTCTTCCGTGCATCAGCATCCAAGGCACCGAAAACAAGGGGAAGAACTCCCTGTCTCAGGGCAGCTTCACATACCTTTTCCATATCAGCCGCAGTTTTTTCTTCGCTGGTTCTTCCAAAAACTGCAAGGTTCAAAAGCTCAACAAGTCTTCTGAATTCATTTGTCATCTTATTCGGTTGCCCCTTCCGTTATTGCCGTTTCTTCATCAATATGTTCTGCATCAGCAGCCGTCAGTCTTGTCTTTCGTTCCTTCCTTATCTGATGATACTTCATAGAATGTAAAACAAAAAGCCACAATGACTCTGTTCTCCATATATCCGCAGAAAACATTGCACGTGGTAAACATACGACCAGCAAAAACATACTAAAAAGCGCTTCTTCTCTATCCTCGCCTATAAAGGCGTAAGCCACAGCACTGCAAATAACAAGCGATACAGGAATTGCAAGTACAGCTCCGCCGTCATAAAACAACTGCAAAATCAGATTGTGCGGATATACAATTCTGCCTCCTGAGTTGTCAAATATAGTAGAAATTCCATGACCCCAAAAAGGCTTTTCAAATATTTCCTTAATTGTATATTCGTAAATAAAGTTGCGCCCATTGGAAATATCCCCTCGTTTTTGAAGCGACAGAATCTTCTTGAAAAAATTGGCATTTATATTTCTTTCGTTTAAGTAATCATAAGCCCATTCCACAATTTCATAAAAATTTGCCACACAAATAATCGCAACAACCGCAACAATAACAATTCTAATCATACTTGCACCGCTGCGCCTTTTGTCACCGCCACCGCGAATAAATATCAGCGCCGCCGCTGTTATAGCACTCACCATTATACCACGGTTTCCCTTGAGCATCAGATTTACAAGCAAAAAAACAGCCAAGGCATATAGTATATACATATATTTTTTTGCCTGTTTGCGATAAAAACAAAAATGAAAAATAGGTGCAACCAACAAAGGAAATATTGCATATGAAAGTCCCAGAGAAACTCCCGTGTTATATTGAGTGGAGGTCATTTCCACAAATATGTCATTATAAAACAACCAGGGAAAAAGAGATACATATGACATATACCTCAAAAGCTTTTCTGTATCACACTTATACATCGCAAGAATTGAAACCGCCAAAAAAGAAAACATAAAAACTCTTCCAAAAAGCGTTGTTCTGGTAACCTGTCTGGTAGTCACATAAAGCAATATAACATAAATCATAAATGCCCAGGCAAGGGGTGATATTTTTATCTTTATAATCGTTTTGTAGCTATAAAGCATTGCCGCACCCAATAGTGCAAGGCTGAAAATCATTCCGCCTGTATCAAACCACTCACCTATCATATAATTTATAAAGTCCATTGCCAAGATAAGTGTAAATATTAAACTTATTCTTCTTTTATCACGTTCATTTAACTGTTTATGCATATTTTCTCCACGCTCTTTTTTTATTCAGAAAAGGGAATACCACTTTCTGTATTTTTGTTATTTTATCACACTTTTGACTCTTTTTTTCAAATAATTCAAACCCGAAACAAAATACCCCAAAAAAACACCAAATGGGTTCGAGGTTTTAAGTGCCCATTGAATACTTTTCAATATTTTTTTTGCCTTGAAATATTCAAGACCAATATGTGAATAATGAACATCATATATTTTTTTCTGTTTCTTTTTCTCAAATTGTTCAATTATGGGCTTCATTTTTTCAAGAAAATGAATACGGTTTTTCATAAACACATCGGGTTGTTTTGCATTATGCCGTCCGGTAATATACTTGCTTATGCCAACATTATCCACTCGTCCCATCTTGTACCTTTGAAGAACTCTTGCAAGAAATTCCCAGTCCTGATGTCTGCGGAAGGACTCGTCCCATTCCTTTACATAATCAATAACTTCACGCTTCATCAGAATCAGGCTGGTTCCGACTCTCATTTTCCTCACCAGAAAATCAAACAGGACATCACCCTCCTGAGAAGGGTGAATAATTTCATCCTTCATACCCGGGATAATATTTATAAATCCGCAGTACGTAAGTCCATAATCCTCCGGAAGCTTTGTCAAAAGAGCCAGGTGTTTTTCAATATTATCAGGATGGAAAGCATCATCATCATCCAAAAAAGCAATATAATCTCCCTGTGATGCACGAATACCGGTGTTTCTTGCGGCAGAACCGTTTTTGTTCACCTCGTGCATAATATACTTCACTTTTGGTTCGTCCTTGTATTTCTCGATTTCTTTCTGAGTTTTCAACTGTTCTTCAGTGCCTCTTCCATTGTCATCAACAACTATTGCTTCAACATTCTCATAGGTCTGTGCAAGAATGCTGTCAACAGCTCTGCAAATATTTTCACTTCCGGAATGGGTAGGAATAATTACCGATACCAAAGACATACCGCTCATAATCAGATTCTCCTTTAAATCGTCTTTTTCTTGTTGCTAAATAAATTTTTCAACGTTAGAATATCCTGTCTGGTCATAAAAACCATATTCCTGATTTTTATGCCGCTACGCCGCGAAAAGTACATAAGAAAAACAACCGCACAATAAATATATGAGATTACTGTCGCAATGGCTGCACCCGCTATATTCAGTCTTGGAATCAGAATAAAGTTAGCTATTACATTAACAGTAATCGAAGATAACAAAACTATCAGATTGAAGTTTTGCTTTTTGTTTACAATATTATATGTTGCAATCATCTTGTAGAACATAATGGCTGTAACACCAATCATTGTAATTACCAAAACCGGATATGCCTCCAGATAAGCTTCTCCGTAAAAAATGTTTATCAGCCACCAGCCACAACAAGCCAGTCCCGCAAACATCAGCAGGCAAATCGGAAAACACAACCGCATAACAGTTGCAACAGCTTCATCATTAGCCCCTTTTGCCAGCTTGGACAACAATATTTCTTTTATTGCTTCAGGAATCAGAAGAACCTCCTCTGCAATAGCAACACCTACGGAATATATTCCCACCGAAGCTATGGTTATATTATTAAATCCCCGAAGCATAAGAATGTCGATTCTGTAATTGAGTGTCGATGCAAGCAGTGAAATCATAGGAACTATTCCATAAGCTACCAGTTTTACAAGAAAATTCCCTTTCAGATATTTTATACCGAATCTGAAACGAATTTTTTTTGTATACACAACCGCCAGCACCACATCCTGAAATGCAACGACGGATATTCCCAACAAGAAATTGCTTTCCGTAGTGAGAAACAAAATCAAAATATAAACAACCTGAACAATATGAATTACAAGCATTGTTACATTTCTTTTTCCGCCTGCCTCAACCAGATATACATAACTGACTATCCTTTTGTAAGCCGAAATCAGTGAAAGCAAAATGCATATTATCAGCACACTGTTTTTTATACAAAAAATGCATATTGCAAGAGAAATGATACTGTATATTCCAAACAAAAGGAGCACTGCGTTCATAAAATAATGCTTCACGTCTCCAATGGTATCCCTTTTTTTATAATAGGGATATGCCTGATGCACACCTATCGTAAGCACAATTGAAAAAATACTTACAATTCCGGTTATGTAGGCAATCTCACCCTTAATCGACGGGCCCAAATATCTTGCCAGCAGTGCAGAATACGCAACCGCTACAACTACTCCCAGTATTTTGCAGATTACCGAAACAACATAATCATTTTTCACCAATGATTTAATTGCACCTTTCATTTTCTGTCTGCTCCTTCTCTCTCAATATCACAGCTACGAAAGATTCTGCTTTTTCCTTTTGCTTTCTGCAAAGCAGCTCATAATCCATTTTCTGCCCGATTTTTTCTTCTATAGCGGCAGTTATCTTTTCATTAAGACTACTATCCCCTTTCGTTGAATAACAATCGAGCAATCCCATTTCTCCAAGCAAATCATAGCTTTTCCCCGTATTCCCTTCACCGTTTCTGCATTCAACAGTGAAAAACGGCACATTCGATTTTATTGCAAAACAAGTTCCGTGGAAATACGTTGTCACAAAAAAGTCCAGACCGGCAACAACATCCGCCCACTCAAAAGGAGTCAAGCCCGGACAAAAAGGTAGTCCGGCATGGTCAAAATAAAGCGACACAAAATTATATTTATCCTTGTACAGCTTTTTCAAATTCTTTGCCAGATTAACGCCAAGCTCCTTTTGACCTATCATCAATCCAACAGTAGGTTTTTTGGTATCAATTCTGAACTTTTCTTTCAGAAGTCTTTTCCCTTTTTCTGCATTCTGCTTGAAATCATACAAGAAAACGGGGTCACAATTCTTGTGCAGCTTCTTTTCATCAGAAATATTCTCCAAAACCATTTCATATGTTGCAGTATCTCTGACACCCACATAATCAAAATCGCTGACAAGCTTTTTCAGCAGTAATTTTTTCTCATCATCTATTTTGTCAAACTTGCTTCTTGAAGAAACAGCATAAGCAATTTTCTTGCAGCCCAAATCCTCTGACAGCCAGTAGGGATTTGGGAAGCCTCTGTTTCCTATTCTCCACACCTCATCGCTGCCTGTAATAATTATATCATATTTATCTTTGACAAAGCCGGTAAATTCTTCTATGCTGTCACTAACCAAAGTCCCCTTTGACACAGGAAGCTTTTTCACCTCTCTGTTGAACATCCGATAACGCTTCAAGCCACCAAGAGACTTGAACACATTAGGTCTGAAAATCTGATAGATATAATTATTTTTTGATATTTTCATATTATAATCTATTATTTCAGCATCCACCCCAACTTCCTCTCTCAGGAAGGAAACAAGAGCATATGCCTGCAAAAAAGCCCCGTAATTGTGCGATCTGTGATAAGTAACCGTACCTATCCGCATAATACTTTCCCTCCTAATCTCTGAAAAACAAATCTCTGGTATAAACCTTTTCAATTACATCTTCTATGTCGCTGCTGTACCTGTTTGCAATAATAATATCACAGCTTTTCTTGAACATATCAAGGTCATTTGTTACCTCCGAGCCAAGAAAGGTCTTTTCCCTCAAAGTCGGCTCATAAATCAGCACATCAACGTTTTTTTCTTTTATGCGATTCACAACGCCCTGAATGGAGCTTTGCCTGAAGTTATCACTTCCCGACTTCATAATCAAGCGATAAACACCCACAACGGGCTTTTCTTTCACCCCGAAGCCCGCAAGCTCAAGAACTCTTCCTGCAATATAATCCTTTCGGGTTTTGTTTGCCGCAACAATCGCACCGATAATATCATTTGGAACATCACTGTAATTTGCAAGAAGCTGCTTTGTATCCTTTGGCAAGCAATAACCTCCGTATCCAAAGGACGGATTGTTGTAGTGAGCTCCTATTCTCGGGTCAAGTCCCACACCTTCAATAATTGATTTTGTGTCAAGCCCTTTCATTTCTGCATAAGTATCCAACTCATTGAAATAAGAAACTCTCAGTGCAAGATATGTGTTGGCAAAAAGCTTCACCGCTTCTGCCTCAGTAGGCTTCATAAAAAGAACAGGGACATCCTTTTCCCGTGCGCCGTCAGCAAGAAGCTTTGCAAAAGTCTGTGCTTCCTTCTTCAAAGCCTCGCTTGCACCCACAATGATACGTGAAGGGTATAAATTGTCATAAAGTGCCTTTCCTTCTCTCAAAAACTCGGGAGAAAACATAAGCTTTTCACAGCCGTACTTTTTTGTCATTTCTTCGGTAAATCCTACAGGAACTGTGGATTTCACAACCATAACCGCCTTATCACTTGTTCGAAGAACATCTTTGATAACTTTTTCTACAGCCGACGTGTCAAAATAATTCTGTTCGGGGTCATAATTTGTGGGAGTAGAAATAATAACAAAATCTGCCTCGCTGTAAGCCGACTCTGCATCGGTTGTAGCAGTGAGACCAAGTCCTCCTTCTGCCAAAAAAGTCTCAATTTCTTTGTCCGCAATAGGAGACTGACCGTTATTCACCATTTTCACCTTGTCTTCCAGAATATCAACAGCAACAACATCATTATTCTGTGCAAGCAAGACCGCCAAAGAAAGACCGACGTATCCCATTCCAACTACTGTAACTTTCATACTATACCTCCACTATCCCCGAAATAAAACGTAAATTTATATAATCAACATTAATCCAGAACCATATTTTGAATGTAACCCTCTGTAGCATTTTCCCTTGAGTGTATAACACCGGGATTTCCTACAACAATACTGTTTGACGGAACATCAAAATTAACATACGCATTTGGAGCAATCATCACATCATCTCCAATGGTAATCTTTCCTACAACTACGGCACCTGTACCAATCCATACACGACTGCCTATGGTAGGTGCACCCTTCTTTTTCCCACGGTTTTGCTGTCCGATTACCACATTTGCCGCCAAATTCACATTATCACCCAAAACAGCCGCAGGGTTCACTATCAAAGGTCCAAAATGTCCTATGTACAAGCCTTTTCCGATTGTGGCAGACGAAGAAATCTGATAACCGTATTTTGTTTGAAGGTTGTTGAGCCTGAAGGAATAAAATAAATACAAAAGCTTATTTCTGGTTTTGCAATAATGGGCATAACGCAAAACCTTTGTATAACGATAGCCAAAAAGCTGGCTTTTTTTTATGAAATCAATCTTTTTTCCACCATAATATCTGTACAAATCACTCTTTATAAGCTTCTTTAATTCCTTCATTTTATTCACCCTCACAATTAATATAAAACTCCGTAAGCCACTTGGCTGTGCTTTCAATATCATATCCTGATTTTGCAATCTGCTCTTTCATATTCTCTCTGACAAAGCCGTTTGCTTTGGCAAGGATTTTTTCGCTCCACACAGCCGGTTCTTCGTCAATTGACAGCATTTCAACCAAATCCGTAACACACACCTCGTCTGTTACTCTGTCCGAAATAAAGCACGGCAATCCCGCTGCCTGAGCCTCAATAACAGAAACCGGCAAGCCTTCATAAAGTGACGGAAAAACAAAACAATCTATCGCTTGCAAAAGCTTGTTTACATCCGTTCTTACTCCTGCAAAAATCACTTTTTCTCCTAATCCCAAACTATCTATCTGTGCTTTAATTCTTTTTTCAAAAACTCCGCCCCCCACAAGCAACAAAACAGCATCTTTTCTGTTTTTTGATATACTGTTAAACACTTCAATAAGATAGCTGTGGTTCTTTGGCTCACTGAAACTTCCAATGTGCCCTACAACAAAACGATTTTCAATACCAAACTCTTTCCGCAGTTGTTGTCTTGTATTCTCATTATAAATATACTTGTCCGTATCAACAGCATTTTTTAAAAGTATATAATTCTTTCTCTCTTTACAATTTTTTCCATAAAGCCACTTGCCTGCCTTGTCCGAGCAAGAAAACAAATAGTCAGGAATTTCCGCAACATTTCGCTGATAAAACCAATGAATCACACCCTTCAATCCCTTTGGGAAAGCGGCTGTGTGGCTATGCACAATTGTTTTCAGTCCGTATCTGTTGGCGATTTTCAGATGTATAGATGCAAATGTGTATGAATGAGAATGAATAACTTTATACTCTTTGTGGGTTTGAAAAAACTCTCTCCACCATTTCTTATATTGAAAATCATTTACTATATCATAATGAGGAGCCTTGTAAATTCTTCCACCGAGGGCTTTAATTTCATCCGAAAAAGCTCCGTTTGGATCTCTCTGAACAATAAAATCAAATTGAATTTTTTCTCGGTCAACCTTCCTGTAGAGGTTCATTATCATACTCTCTATTCCGCCTCTGTTCAGAGTAGAAACAACCTGTAAAATCCGCTTACAGCCCATAGCCGTGTCTCCTTTTAATCCAAACTCATAGTCTTTATCATTTTTTCATTAACTTTTCTTACATCAAAATTCTGTTTAACACGTTCTAATGCAGACAAAGCCATTTTCTCTGCATCTTTGCGATGTTCTATCATATATATCATCTTATCTGCAAGTGCCTCTGCATCTCCAACGGGAACAAGAAAACCATCTTCACCATCAACAATTGTCTCACTGCACCCCGGTGCATGAGTTGTGATAATAGGTCGCTGAGTAGCCATAGCTTCAATAACACATGTCGGAATTCCTTCTGTGTAAGACGGAAGTACAAAGCAACTGCACTGCGCAAAATATGGTCTTACATCCGTTTGGTAACCATGATATATCACAGTTCCGTCACAAACATACGTATTCAGCTCATCCTGTGAAATCGCGGAAAGTCTTTCGTCAATTTCACCTACAATATGAAATTCTGCATCCGGATACTTTTTTTTGACCATTCTTGCAGCTTCCATATATTCCATAATACCCTTAAGTTTTAACAAACTGCCCACAAAAAGAAATGAATTCCTGTCACCCAGAGGCTTTGGTGTAAACTTTTCCAAATTAACTCCTGAGCCTCCAACCCGTACAGCTTGTGTTTGCTTTGCAATCTTATGTTTCAAAAAGAATTCCATATTTTGATTATTCAAAAAGAACACTTTTTTACAACCGCTAAGACTTATTTTGTAGAGACAAATCAGCACCAATCTCACAAATTTCTCGAAAATGCCCTTTTTGGGCAAAACAATCTTTCCTGCACCCGTAATGGCAACATAAATATTTTTTATTCCGGCTAATTTCGCAGCAATACTGCCGTACGTAGCAGGTACAGTTGTAAATCCATAATACAAATCAAACTTATTATCACGAAAATACTTTTTCAGTCTTTTAATCACATTCAAAACAACCAGCGGATTGGTACTATTTCGATTTAATTGAATTTTAGCATATTTGGCACCTAATTTTTCAATTTTCTCCTTACAATCATCTTCCGGACCGAGACAGATTACCTCATGCCCATTGTCAACTATATTTTTTATCAGTTCGCTGTTAAAATTTATTATTGCAGAGGTTTTTCCTGCAAAAAAGACAATTTTTAATTTCTTCGACACTGCTATCTGCTCCTTTTCTTCATTTCTTTTTTGTATTTCGCAAGAGATTGCACCGAAAACGTAAAAAACGGCAGAGGGTCGCTCAGTGAGAAAATCTGGTCTCGTGTATGCCTGTTGTTGAACCATGAAGGAGAGCTTTTGAAACGCTCATTTGATTTCAAAAACCACAACAGGTCCGTATGAATACAACGCATACGTGCGTCTCTGTAAACAAAGGGCTGCGGCTCAAGTCTTTCGCCATAAGCGAGAGCCAGCATACCTTTCCCAATGTTCACACCATAAAGCTGACAAATCTTTATGCTCGCCGAGGTTCTTCCATTGATTTCAATTATTTTTTCCGTTCCCGTGGAAACGTCTTCTATCATTTCAATTTCGCAATAACCCTTCCAATGCACCGCCTTCAAAAGCCTTGTGCATTGTTCAACCAAATCAGGTCTGTCCACGGTACGGCAGAAACAGCTGGCGCCCCCGTCCACAGGAAACCACCTGCATTTTTGTGTAGGAACAGCAAAAACCACATTTTCCTCTCCATCCATAAACAAATGAACGTTATACTGTCTTCCGTCCTGATTTACGTATTCCTGAACAACATACTCATCAGGATTGTCATTTTCTTCGACAAACTTTTTCCATTCAGCATCATTGTGCAAGCACCTGAACCCTACCGAACCGCAACCGCTTCTCGGCTTCACAACAATAGGATATCCGACCTTTTCTATAAAGTCTTCAAATGCCTCGTCCGATTCCTTCGTACGTGTACAGGGAATATCATGCTCCTGACAGATTTCCATTGTTTGTTGCTTGTCATACGCCTTCATAAAAACCGAATATTCAGGAACAAAAGTCCTTATATACTTTGAGTATTCACCAAGATGCTTCGAAATATATTGAGTGGAAAGGTCAGACAAGGGGATAACAACATCATACTTTCCGCTCCTTATTTCCTTGTCAATAAAATTTTCTTTTTCTTCTGTATCATATATAGGATGCTGTGTCAACAGCTTTCCTTTTGGAAAACGTGAGGCATATCCAATATCCAGCTTTGAAGAATTAACCGTAGTAATATGACATTTCAAATCATGAAGCCATTTCAAAACAGGAAGAGCCTGTCTGCCGCCGCCGTCAAGCACCAGCACTCTGGTATTCTCAAAACTCATTATCAGCCTACCTCCAAGCATTCTTTTTTCGCAGCAGCCTCTTCAACAAACCTGCTTTCAAGAGCCGTATACCTGAATGTTTTTTTACCGAAAACAATTTGCAAGATTACAACAACCGTATTTGCAATCAAACCAATATCCTTGAATATATTCCACACACGGGTATAATACAGCTCCAAATCAAGCCTTACAGGAAGGATTTCCCGTATGTATCTGTCGTTATCAGAAATAAAAAGCTCACCGAACTTATAATCAAACAAGCTGGCATAGCTTGTAAGTCCGGGCTTTACCCTTTGGATATTCTTGTATTCGCCCACATAAAGCTCGTCAACGTTTGCCGTAGATGCGGGTCTCGGTCCAACAATGGACATATCGCCTTTCAGAATGTTTATCAATTGCGGAAGCTCGTCAATCTTGCTTTTTCGCATAAAGCCCCCAAATGCAAAAATTCTGTCGCTATCTGCAATAAAGCTTTTTTCTACTGCATTTTTTTCAATGTGCATTGACCTGAACTTGTACATATAAAACGGCTTGCCGTCAATTCCGGCTCGGCTGGCCTTGTAAAATACAGGACCCTTGCTGGACAGCTTTATAATTATTGCCGAAGCAATCAAGAGCGGAGACAGCACCAAAAGCGCAAAAGAAGAACACGCAATATCCATCAGTCTTTTCAAAAATCTATTCATTTCACCAGACTCCTTACCAGCATAAACGCTTCTGCCGCTTTGAAGTTTGACAAAGCACCTCTGTATTCAGCAAGAGCCCGTACCGATTGCAAAGACCGTGCTGCCGGAAATTCTTCAAACTGGGTTTCATAAACAGACAAGGCATCAAGCTTTGAATCAAGCTGTGCAGAAATATCCACAAAAACATTGGGAGCGAAGCCCGAATTAACCTGCGGGAAATTCCAGCCTGTTTCCGACAATGTCTCATATACATATATTTTCTCAGGTGCAAAAGGATATTTGGGTCTGAGTGCCACCATTGCCGCTTCCGCAACAATACCGTGGTCAAAATGCATATCTCCCGAATAGGGAATATATACTTCATCAGGGTTAATTTCCTTCACAACCTCCATTAAGGCTCCGTTCAATTTGTGTTTTGGCAATGTATCAAGCATAGTGGACGGAAAATCCAGAAAGAAAGTCTTCTTTATACCAATTGCAGAATGACATTTTCTCGCCTCTGCTCTTGTTTTTTCGATAATATTCTCATCAAACAAAGGGTCAAAGCCTTTTGTCACAACAGCAACATATACTTCGTTTCCTTCGTCAATATTTCTTATTATAGTTCCGCCAACACCAATCATTTCATCATCGGGATGTGGTGCCACAACCAATATTCTCTTCATACTCTCTACTCCAAATTACTCATTTTTGTCTTGCAGGAACTCCCACATATATGCCGGGTGTATCAATGGATTTCACTACCGCTCCGCCAATTCCGACCGTAACATTTTCACAAATATTCAGGTTGTTTTTTACGACAGCACCCGCACCAATATGCGTATTTGCTCCAACCGAAACAGTTCCGCACAGCACCGCTCCGGGAGAGACGTGAACAAAATCATCAATTTTGCAATCATGTTCAACCGTTGAATGTGTATTGATAATACAATGCTTCCCCACAACTGCACCGCTGTTGATAACACTATACGGCATCAGGCAAGTACCTTCGCTTATTTCCGTATCAGCTCCTGTAACTGCACTTGGATGAATTGCTGTATAATAATTCAAATCTTCATATTTCTCCGCAATTGTGCGCCGTATAGCATTGTTGCCGATTGCAATAATGAAATATTTATCTTTGTACTTGACACAATCATCGACTTTTCCCAAAAGTGCGGCATTTGAAGTCTTTGCATCATCCAAAAATCCAAACACAATATCGCCTGAGCTTTTCACTATATCCGCAACAACTCTTCCATGTCCGCCTGCACCGATAATTACGACCTCTTTGGGCATCTGCTTCTCATCCTTCATAAATCAAAACAGCCCCCTAATAATACCTATTACCCATTCCTGCTGTTCTTCCGTCATCTTTATATCGGAAGGCAGGCAAAGACCTCTCTCGAAAATGTCCTCACCCACGTTATCACCTGCGGTAACAAAGTCACGATCGGCATAAAGTGGCTGCATATGCATAGGCTTCCAAATAGGTCGTGCTTCAATGTTTTCATCCGCCAGAGCAAGTCTGATTTTCTCAGGATTAACACGATTCACAGCATCCTCGTCAACAGTAAAGCAGCTGAGCCAGAAATTTGGCTCTGAACAATCGAGATAGGGGTTCATTGTCACAGGAAGACCCTCGAAGCCCTTTTTGTAACGCATATATATAGCTTTCTTCAGCTCCTTGTGTTCATCAAGGTGAAGAAGCTGACCTCTTCCGATTCCCGCAACCACGTTGCTCATTCTGTAATTATATCCAATTTCGCTGTGCTGATAGTGAGGAGCAGCATCACGGGCCTGAGTTGAATAAAATCTCACTTTCTTCACAGCTTCCTCATCATCCGAAAGAAACATTCCGCCGCCTGATGTAGTAATAATCTTGTTTCCGTTGAAGCTGACGGCATTATATTTTCCAAAGGAGCCTGTCTGTCTGCCCTTGTAAGTGGCAGCCAGAGACTCTGCCGCATCTTCAATAAGAATAACTCCGTATTTTTCACAAAGGTCACAGATTTCATCCAGCTTTGCAGGCGTTCCGTAAAGATGTGCAAGCACAACAGCCTTCACTTTTCCTTTGTACTTTTCAAAAGCAATTTCAAGAGCCTTCGGGTCAATGTTCCAGGTTTCACGTTCTGACTCTACAAACACCTGAACACCGTTTTCGTATGTAACGGGATTGACCGTCGCCGCAAAAGTCATATCAGAACAAAGAACAATGTCCCCTTCACCAACCCCCGCAAGCTTCACAGCCATGTGAAGTGCGTGTGTTCCCGCGGTCATTGCTGCTGCCGCCTTGCAGCCCACATATTGAGCTATCCCTTTTTCAAATTCGTCAACATTCTTCCCAAGAGGAGCAACCCAGTTTGTGTCAAAAGCTTCCTTTACATACTCCTGCTCTTCACCATGCATAGTGGGAGTTGAGAGCCAAATTCTTTCAGCCATCCGATTTCACCAAATTTCTATATATTTATTATTTTTTGCACATAAAAATCCACTTTATTGTAACTTATTTATTATACTGTAAAACTCATCACTCGTCAAGGTTGTATAAGGCTTTTACCTGATATTTTCAACTTTTTGGCAACAATTAACAAAAAACAACCAATCAAACAAATCAAAAACACAACAAACAAAGGGTCTGTTTAAAGCTCAACAGGAACAAAATCCTTTATTTCCAGAGAATTTTCCGTCACCTCACACCAAAGAGCAATTATGTGAACTCCCTTTTCATTAGCGACTTTCAAAGTCTCTGCAAATTCAGGATGATTTTCGCGGTTAGGTGAAAAAACCTTTGCCCCCTTTGCCTTCAGTACAAACACAGCAAAAGCATCAAAGCCCTCCTCTACCGCCAGCATCAGCTCCTCAATGTGGCGCACACCTCTTTCGGTTGGTGCATCGGGAAAAAGAAATATGCCGTCATGTTCTAAAGTTACACCCTTTATTTCAGCAAAAGCCTTCCTTCCGCTGTATTCAAAATAAAAATCAAATCTGGATTTTTTGAAAAAGCATTCCGGTTTCACAAATGTAACATTCTCAAAATAACCTGAACTTTCCAGCCATTCCCCGAAAACCTTGTTGGGTGCCTGACTGTCAATATTAAAAAGAACGTCGCCCTTGAATACCGAAACAAGGTCAAATTTCGTTTTTCGCTGGGGGTTTTGGGACTCCGCAAGAAAAACCTTTGCTCCCGGAACAAGAAGCTCCTTGCAACGTCCGGTGTTTTTCACATGGCAGACCTCCACTTTCCCTTCAACCTCGACCAATGCCACAAATCTGTTGGGGCGTTCCAGAAAAACCCCTTCCTTCACTCTGTCGTATCTCATCTTATCTCAATCTGAACCGCCGCCATTGCCGAAAGAGCGTTTTGATGCGACTCAGGGCTGACACCCGCACAGCAGGAGGAATCTACTGCAACAACAGCTTCAGGAAAAGCCGCCTTGAGTATCATTGCATTTGAAATTACACAAATATCGGTGCAAAGTCCCACAAGCTCAATTTCATCAGGTTCTTCACCAAAATAATCAAAAAGACATTCAGGCAGAACCACCGAACCAAAGGTTTCCTTTGTTATACAATTTTTTACATACGGTTGAAGCGCACCGCAGATTTCCCAGCCCTTTGTATTTCTGATACAATGAGGCACGGGGAGCTTTTTCCCCTCCTGCGTAGCCAAATAATCCTCACCGTGATTATCCTGAGTGAAGAGAACTTCACCCTCAAAGCCCTCAAGCTTTTTCTTCACCTTTTCCACAATCCCAATGGCTTCGGGACTTCCTAGCGCTCCGTCAATAAAATCATTCTGCATATCAACAACAACAAGTACCTTCATATCTTTCTCCTTTTCAAATCATAAGTTATTAAAGCTCAAGACATATGGTAAAAGGTCCGTCGTTCACAAGGCTTACCTCCATATGCTCTCCAAAGCAACCGTGAGCGGTTTTCCTGAACCTGCTCTCACAAAGCTCCAGAAAATATTCATACAGCTCCTTCGCAAGAGCAGGCGCACCGGCATTCACAAAGCTGGGTCTTGTGCCCTTTCTCGCATCAGCATAGAGAGTGAACTGGGAAACAACCAACACTTCACCGTCTATATCCTCAATGGACAAATTGGTCTTGTCCTCACTGTCAGGAAAAAGCCTGAGCTTTTTCACCTTGTCTGCCATTTTTTCTGCTGTTTCTTTTGTATCCTCATTTCCTACGCCGAGAAGCACAACGTAACCTCTTCCGATTTCGCCTACAACTTCACCGCTGACCTTCACCGACGCCTCTTTAACTCTTTGCAATACGACCTTCAAAAATATCACCTCTTGAAAACATTTTAGCACCACAAAGACTTTTCGTCAACAGCCCCATACAAAAAACGCCCCGTATCAATACGAAGGCGTTTTGTACATACTGCTGTTCAATTATTATATAAGGTTTATCAGATTTCTGATGCACTTTTCGCAAATAAGCTTTTTCTTGTACATCACCGTATCCTGTGCTTCCTTGCAAAAAATACAGGCAGGCTCATACTTTCCGAGAATAATTTTTGTATCTTCAACAAAAATCTCAAGCGAATCCTTCTGCTCAATTCCGAGCTTTCCGCAGATTTCCTTGGGAATAACAATTCTGCCCACTGTATCTACGTGTCTGACGATTCCCGCGTTTCCCTTTGAACCATTCTCCGATGCAGTTTCGTGTTTTTCAAGAATAATATTGTTTCCGTCAACAAAGATTTCCAATGCTCCCTTAGGCTCAATTCCCAAGGTTTTGCACAGCTCCTTTGGTATAACAATTCTGTCAAGCGAGTCAACGTGTCTTACGATTCCGGTTGATTTCATAGTTAATTTGCTCCTTTTCATATTATTTTATCGTAGTTTGACAAAACATCGTCCGTTTTGTCCGCTTTTTTATTTATTTTAACAGATTTGAGAAATTTTGTCAACAAAATAAATAAAAAAATTCCTTCTGTCGAAAGAAAAAAATTGCGGTTTTATCGCATTTTGTCGAATAAAATCGTATAATCGCAAAACATTTCCCCACAGAAGAAATTTTGTAAAAATTCAAAAGGACTATCGCTCAACGCAACAGCCCTTTTCTGTTATTTGTTTTCATCCGAAACATAAAATCTCACAAGCTCTTCGAGAATTTCGTCGGTTTCAAGCTTTTGAATAAGTGTACGCGCGCCCTTATGTGCAGTAATATAAGAAGGGTCGCCGGACATAATATAGCCGACAATCTGACTTATGGGATTATATCCCTTTTCGGTCAAAGCACCGTGAACACTCAGAATGAGCTCCCTAGCGTCGGGTTTATCTTTCTCAATCCGCAACTTCACAGTGTTTGAAAGATTTGTTCTATCCATTCGCAATCCCTCCCATCGGACAGATTTACAGCCAAAGAATTTTTCAAAGCTGTAGTTACATTGTAGCACAAAACTTATGTCAAAACAAGTATATTTTTTGAATTTTTTATTACAAATATGTTACTACGAAAAAAATCCTTGTCACATCAACTGCTTACCGTGAAAAATAATCTCCCATAATCACAATTTCATTTATTTCGCAAAGCTCATCCTTTCTTCTGTTTCCTTCCTGAACCCATTCTTCATCGGATATATCCTGTTCCTCCGATGGTGCATAATGCTTATCCCCCATCATCCATGAACCATCCTCAAAATACACAAAGCCTTCATAATCTGCCGAAAGGATGTCCGAGCCGATATAGCTGTGCCTGTTTTCAAGACCGAAGAGATTAATAAGGGTAGGCAAAAGGTCAGCCGTGCCCGTAGGCTTCGTCACTTCAACAGTTTCAAGACCGGGAGTATAAATAAACGCCGGAACACGATAGAGTATTTCATCACCTACTTCACGATTCAGCTCCTGAAGTCTTTCTCTGTCCGAAAAGCCGTATGCATAATGGTCGGTATAAACAACAATTACGGTATCCTCCAAAAGCCCGTCCCGCTCAAGGCTTTCAAGAAGCTGACGGAAAAAGTCGTCCGTATCCCTCGCAAGAAGACGGCAGGCATTTTCCTCTGTATCCATTTCGGGGTCAACAAGGTCAGGATGATTTTCCGATGCAAGTGCCAGCTTTGCATCCTCAAAGCTGTACGGAATATGCCCTGAATAGGTTATAACAAAACTGAAAAACGGCTTTCCCGCCACCATATCTTCATAAATTTCCTCGGTTTTCAGAATATTGCTGTCCGCCTGGGCAACATAGAACGGAAGCCCGTAATCCTGAAAAGAATGGTACTTTTCATAACCCAGACTGTGATGAAAAACACTTCTGTTGTAAAACTCCGCATTGTTGTAATGGAAAGAGTTTACCTTGTACCCCTTTTCCTTGAATAGCTTCGGCAGAGCATCGGGAAAACGGTTGGAAACATAATTCACGGCACTTACGGCAGAAATCGGCGTATAATACCCCGTGTTGAAACAAAATTCCGTTCCCAGAGTATAACCCGTTCCAAAGGTGGGCGCATGGTGATTTCCAAAATTTATGCCGTTTTTCATCATATACTTTATGGTAGGAGTATACTTTTCATCAATCTGCCAATCATCAATTCCTTCAAGCATAACTGCAATAACATTTTTTCCCTCAAGGGCTCCCGTGTATTCATTTTTCTTTGTTGTCTGAGCCTTTTTCTCAAAGAAATTTTCAACCTTTGCAAAATCCTCTTTGCCGTAATTTCCATCGTCAATCCATGTTTTGTAGAAGTCTCGAGCCACAAAATGATAAATCCCCGCAATATCCATACTCTTGTTCACTGCCACAAACTCCTGATAAATAACTCTGGGCTTTTTCCATGCGTCCCAGTCACTTTCCGACTCCCCAAAGAGGGACGGCTGCATAAAGATATGCAATGCCGAAATCACAGCTACAGGCACAAGTGCAAAAAGCTTCAAGGTTATAGTATTTTTTTGGGGAGTTTTCCATTTCACCGCTCCCAAAACAAGACAGGCTATCGAGGCAAGAGTGCTCAGAATAAGCTTTGCATCAATATGAGAAAGTGCATAATCAAGATAATCTCCGCCCTCACCCACAAGACCGATGCTTATGAGACGGAAGAACTGGTCAAATATTCCGAAATAAACATACTGAGCAAAAGCGAAAACAATAAAAACACTGCCAATAACAATATATAGAAGCCGACCCCATTTCTTTGGCAGAAAAACTGCCGAGCCAAAAAGAATAAGTCCAATCCACGCCAGATTAAAGAGTGTCGGAACAACCGTTGTAAAAAAAATGTCATCTACCTTTGGCCACACAAGAAACCTCAGCAACAAATCGGGAATGAGAAGTGCCAGAACCGCAAAGATACCGCCCCAATACTCCCTGAAAAAGCCCATAAAGCCTTTTAATATCCCTTTCAATACAACCACCTCTGATATTTCTGAATATAAACACAAAATGTTGTCAGGAATATAGTTTAACACTTATCCTCAAAAAATGCAATGCTCAGTTTAAAAATATCTTGAAAAATTTGTCAGATAAATGTCAATTTTTCTTGACATATTTTTTGTGAAATGGTATCATATATAAGGATATAAAGTAGTTAAACTTAGGAGGAAACAAAAATGTTGGTATCTGTTACAGAAATGCTTAAAAAAGCAAAGGAAGGAAAATATGCCGTAGGTCAGTTCAACATCAACAACCTTGAATGGACAAAGGCAATTCTCCTCACAGCACAGGAATGTAATTCACCTGTAATCCTGGGTGTTTCCGAAGGTGCAGGAAAATATATGACAGGCTACAAAACTGTTGTAAATATGGTGAAGGGTATGATTGAAGGTCTGAACATCACTGTTCCCGTTGCAATCCACCTTGACCACGGCAGCTATCAGGGCGCACTTGACGCAATGGAAGCAGGTTTTTCATCAATTATGTTTGACGGTTCACACTACTCAATCGAAGAAAACATCGAAAAGACAAAGGAGCTTGTTGCTCTTGCAAACTCAAAGGGTATCTCTGTTGAAGCAGAGGTTGGTTCAATCGGCGGCGAAGAAGACGGCGTTGTAGGTGCAGGCGAAGTTGCAGACCCCAACGAATGCAAAATGATTGCGGATTTGGGTGTTGATATTCTTGCTGCAGGTATCGGCAACATCCACGGAAAATACCCCGAAAACTGGCAGGGTCTCAACTTTGAGGTTCTTGCAGAAATCGAAAAGGCTACATCTCCTATGCCACTGGTTCTCCACGGCGGAACAGGTATTCCCGAGGATATGATTAAGAAAGCAATTTCTCTCGGTGTTAGCAAAATCAACGTTAACACAGAATGTCAGCTTTCTTTTGCTGATGCAACAAGAAAGTATATCGAAGCCGGCAAGGATCTCGAAGGCAAGGGCTTCGACCCCAGAAAGCTTCTTGCTCCCGGAACTGAGGCTATCAAGGCAACAGTTAAGGAAAAAATGGAACTCTTCGGTTCTGTTGGCAAAGCATAAAAAAACCAAACTTAAAAATGCGACCGAAATGGTCGCATTTTTTATACCAAATTTTGTTGCATAAAAATACCATATGTGCTATACTTAATATATATCTTGAGAAAAAAGTTTTCTCATATAAAATAAGGAGGATTTTCTTATGAAAAAGTTACTTACACTTGTACTTGCATTGACATTTATTCTGTCATCTCTTTCTGTCAGCGCCGAGCTTCCTGATTTTATGCGGGATAGCTACAACAACTACTCCGCTGAATACAGCTTTTCAATGACCTTTGACAACTGTGACGAGGTTCTGGAGCTTTTAAAGGAAATCGAAATGCCTGATGAAATCAACTGTTTTGTTGATGTGAAATCACTTCTCGAAAGTCTTCTTTCAAACAGTTCCTCAATGAAGCTTCAGGTGGATATGTCCGATGATTTGCGCAAAGGTGAATTTGCCCTGACCTCTGCATCCCTGCAGACCGTCAACGTGAACTCCAATCTTTCTGTAAGTGTTGATTCAAAATCAGGAATGTGGATGCAGTATGATTTGAATTCAGAAACACCTGTATACAAGATAATCTATTCCGCTCCTCTTCTCAACAAATATCTGGTCATAGACTTATACGATATGTTTGAAACCGAAGAGGAAGCTCAGCAGTATACAACTTATATGGAAACGCTCCTTTCAAAAGATGTGGTTGGTTCCATAAGCGAATATTCCCTTGAACTCCTTGAAAAATATGCAGACATCAAGTTTTCTGCATCAAGCTGTATTGTGAAAATTGACAACAATGCCCTTGTTTCTATGGTTGACGAACTTATTCCCATTCTTGTAACAAAGTTTGGCGACATACTCTATGACAGCTTTGGCGAAGAAGGTTCGCCTGTTGATTTCACATCAGCTCTTGAAAGCATTCCGCCCCTTGACGGCTTGCAGCTTCTTGGCGAAAATGGAATCCGCTATGAATATAATCTTCGTGGCGGAAAAATTGCAACCGTAGATATGGCGGCAGACATCTCCGTTGACCTCAAAAAGATAACAACCGAGCTCTTTGATGATGAATGGGAGCTTGAATCACCGGGACTTCTTGATTTTTCTATGAATTCAAAGGCTTCATTCAGCAAAATAGGCAAAACAAAGGTAGATATTCCTGAGCTTACTGAGGAAAACTCCTTTACACCGGAAGGCCTCTATCCAACCTATGACGACAACGGCTTCTACGAAGAATCCTATCCCGCGTATCCTTATTTTTCAGCATGGACAGAGACAGAAACGCTTCCTATTATTGACGGAGAAATTTATGTTCCCCTGAGAGCAATTCTCGAAAGTGCATATGATGACTCGGTTTCCTTAAGCTATGACAACGGCGTAATCGTTGCAAACAGCGAATATTTCCCGGGCTTCTCTACTCTCACCCTTACAGTTGACTCAACAGAAATTCTTCTGGACGGCACACCGCAAAATGCATCAAAGGTTCTTCTCCTGGGCGAATATACCTATGTAGGTTCTTCCCTTTTCGAACAGGTATTCGGCTGGAGCCTTGCTTCCGCACAGAAGGATCTTATGACAGGAATGAATTACGTAGATTTCTACACTCAAAGCTTCTGATTTTATTGGAACCACAAATCCCCTTTGCAGATATTTTTCCGCAAAGGGGATTTTTAAAATAATCCCCAAAAATATCGTAAATTCTCAAAAAATATTTGAAAATTTTTGTATTCAGGTATTGACATTTGGGAAATAATATGTTATTATATCATATGTCCGTTTGGACAAGCATATGGCGGTATAGCTCAGTTGGCTAGAGCATACGGTTCATACCCGTAGTGTCACTAGTTCGAATCTAGTTACCGCTACCACCCTGAAAACCCGTGTTCCAAAACACGGGTTTTCCACAAGGGAAACAAAACTTTTATATGGCTCCTTGGTCAAGTGGTTAAGACTCCGCCCTCTCACGGCGGCTACAGGGGTTCGAATCCCCTAGGAGTCACCATGAAAAAAGCGTACTGAAAATTCAGTACGCTTTTTTCAACGATATAAATTCCTGACGGAATTTGTTATATGTACTTCGTACGCGATATATCTTCGATGCGATATGTTGCCTTGCGGCAACGAGATAAAGGAATTTATATCATCATATCGCAACGCAACAAATTCAAACTACCTCTATTCCACAATATCAGGCCTTGAGAAAAATGCCGTTGCAAGCAAAATTGCAAAACAAAGTGCAGGATAAACCGAAAAAACCGACATCGCCAGTATAACACCCAAAACTCTCATATCAAGTACCTCCAAAACATTTTTTTCTTTGTCTTGATACAAGAATAATACATTTTCTGTCCAAAAATACGGACAGAACTTTTTTATTTTTTATCCTTAATTGTAAAATTAAACGCCAGAAATTACTGACTTTTACTTTTACAATCGTGCATTTAGTTTTACAAATTTATATATTTATGTGATAATACTCTTAGCTGTCTGACCGGAAAGGAGCAGACCTATGAGTAAACATCTTACACTATCCGACAGAGCTATTATCGAAAAATATTTGGCTCTTGATGTGTCATTTGCTTACATAGCAAGACACCTTAACAGAAGTGCTACAACCATATCAAGAGAAGTCAAAAATCATCGTTGTTTCGTAAATGGTAATGTCTATACCAATAATGATTGTGCCAACTATCGTACTTGTTTAAGGCGTAACCTTTGTGATACAGAAAGCAAGTATACTTGCTTTTCTCGCTGCAAAACCTGTACTGAATATTCCTGCCATGATTTGTGCCACGATTATCTGTCATTGCATTGTCCTTTATTAGATAATCCGCCCTATGTGTGTACTTGTTGCCCAGAAGAAAAGACCTGCAGGCGAAATCACGCATATTACACCGCACACAGAGCTCACGCAGAATATATCAAGGAATTAAGCACGTCCCGAAAAGGTATTCGCACCAATCCCGAAAGACTTATGGAAATCAACGATATTTTAGCACCGCTTATCAACAAAGGTCAGTCCATCAATCATATTTTTGCATCTCATGCAGATGAAATCGGGCTTTCAGAAAAGACAATTTACAACTACATTGATATGAATGCGTTTCATATCAAAAATATCGATTTACCAAAGAAAGTTCGTTATCGACAAAGGCATCCGCACGATGTTGTTATGAAAATGGATTATCAATATCGAAAAGGTCGCACTTATACCGACTTTACTTCATTTATGGAACAGAATCCCAATCTTCCTGTAGTTGAAATGGATACCGTAAAAGGTGCCAGAGGCAGCCATAAGGTGCTACTTACAATGATTTTCCGTCAAACAAACTTTATGCTTGTTTTTCTTATGCCTGACGGCACACAAAAGAGCGTTAAAGATGTATTTGATAAACTTACATTGCACCTGGGACTGGATACTTTCCGTAAACTGTTTCCGGTTATTCTCACAGACAATGGTGTGGAATTTAAAGGCTCTCATCATCTTGAATATACCGAAAACGGAGCGAGAAGAACACGCGTTTTTTACTGCGATCCGCAAGCCTCATGGCAAAAAGGTCGCATTGAGAAAAATCATGTTATCCTCAGGCAAGTTTTACCTAAAGGCTTTAATTTCAACACCTTGGAAGATGAAGATATTCATCTCATAATTTGTCATGTAAACAGTGTTGTACGGGAGCTTTTCGAAAACAATACTCCATTTGACCTGATGCAAACTGACGAACAGAAAAAACTGTTGGAAACACTCGCACTTTCTCCGATCCCACTCGATGAAGTGTGTTTGAAGCCAAAGCTATTAAAACGTAAAAAGTAACCATTTAAAAGGTCAGACAGCTACGCCATATTCACAATCAGGCAAGGGTCTCATTTAATTTTATAAAAATTTTGACCATTGCTTGTTTGCTATGCTTCGAAACAGTGTATATCCAACAGTTTTAATGTCATTATACACTATTTTGAGCAAAAAATCACTATTATTTAAGAACTTTCTTAAACCATCCTTATCCCGACTTGCGTTTAGTTTTTCATTTTAGGTTTTATTTTTTATTTTTTATCATAAAGAGCCTTGAGCTTTTCGAGATGCTCCTTCATTTCACTTACTACCGAATCAGGAGAGATTATTTCAGCTTTATCGCCAAGCCCCACAAGCCAGCCAAGAAAAACGGGACTTACCGCCACATTCATATTACAAAGAAAATGCTCATCATCAACCCTCAAGGTAGGTACCTCCGTACCAAAACGGTCAAAAACAACCCCTGCCAAAGAGTTGTGGAATTTCACCGAAACCTTTACCTCATTTCCGCCAAACATAGAGAACACCGATTTTGTGTATTCCGAAAGGTCAAAGCTTTCTTCCGGGAGCTGGCGTTTTTCATCAATAATAGAAATGCTCTCCATTTTGTCCACACGATAATGAGCAAAGCTTCCGTACTTTTTCTTGTAGACAATCATATAATAATTCTCGTCATCCCAGCTCAAAGCAAGAGGTGACTCGGTATAAAGCCCGCCATTCTTCCGATAAACCTTTTTCTTATCCACATCCAATTCAAAATACTTGAATGTTATCTGGCAGTTTTCAGAAATAGCCTCATGAATAATATCTACATTATAGTATATCTTTTCGTTGACCGTTTTTACACGATTTGCAACAAAAACCTGACGGCGGAGCTTTATGGCATTATTGTGGCTTGTGAGCCCCTCAATCTTTGAAATAAGCTCCAGACTTTTTTTCTTTGTAATAAACTTTGACGCCTGAACACTGTCCACCAAAAGCTTCAGTTCAGGAAGCTCAAAGTCACGGCTTGCCACAAAATAACCAAAGCTTTTTGCCTTTACGGAACAAATATCCAGTCCATAAGTTCTCAGGCACTCCAAATCGTCATAAATACTCTTCCGTTCAGCAGAAACCCCATAACGGTCCAGTTCTTCAATCAGTTGAGCAACTGTCAGCGTATGCTCCTCGTCTGTTTTTTCCAGTAAAATTTTCATTAGATAAAGAAGCTTCAGTTTTTGATTTGAAGATTTCATAATATCCCTCACCTATCTAAAATTTCAAAACTTTTCTCAAAGCAGTTCCACCGAGATTTCACGGCTTCTGCTTCTGTATTCGGGAAGCACAGCGTCCAGAAGTCTTTCCGCCTCATCGGAAAAGCTTCGGAAATCTCTGTCATTACAGCCGAAAATCAGCTTGCCCACACCTCCTGCGACAATTACTGCAAGACTTTTTTCTGAAATTCGCAAAGAAACGCCTGTTTTCTTCAGCATTTCTTCAATATACTCCGCTGCTATACTTTCCATTCTGTCACAAATATCAGAAATTATTGAACAATGAAGAATTTCATCTGCCGTATATTCTGCCGACAAGCGGAAAAAACACTCAAAAAGCTTTCTGATACAAGCTCTTGGCTCCTCTCCGTTTTCCTCAATAATCTTTTCAAAGGCGTCACGCCACTCACTTTCTGTATCCTTCAGAACAACATCAAAAACCTCGTCCTTGGAACTGAAATAATAATAAAAAAGTCCAACCTCGCAACCAACCTCACGCTGAATGTTGCGTATTGTAACGCCATCAAAGCCTTTTTCAAAAAACATCTGTTTTGAAACACGGAGAATTTCATCCCTTGTTCCTCCGCTTGTTACCGCTTTTCTCGCCATATATTTCCCCCCGTCCTTGTCTGTTTTCTTTTATGTTATCATAAGTAGAAAAAAAAATCAACCTTTTCTTGAACATTGTTCAAAAAGGTTGATTTTGGTTTTATTAATGAAGACTTTTAAAAACGTCTGCAACTTCGCTGATTGTCATAAAGGCCTTCGGGTCAAGGCGGTGAACCAAATCACGCATACGTGCAATCTGAAAACGGTTTACAACAAAATAAATAATTGCCTTGTCGGAATCCGAATAACCCCCTCTGGCATTTATGTAGGTTGTGCCGCTTTCGAAGGCTTCGCTGAGTGCCGCGCATATTTCTCTTGGTTTTTCCGTAACAATCATAACCTCCTTGGAACGGTCAAGACCTTCCACAATAAAGTCAATGGTTTTCAGTCCTGCGCCGTATGTCACAATAGAATAAAGAGGCAAAATCCAGCTGTTCATAGCAAATCCGCAAAGGACATAAAGAATAACGTTGTATATCATAACAAAAGTACCGACAGTTATGCCAAGACGCTTTGAAAATACAACAGCCATAACCTCAACGCCGTCAATTGCACCTCCGTAACGGATTGTAAGACCGCTTCCCACACCTGAAATAAGACCGCCGAAGATTGCACAAAGAAGAAGGTCATTTCCCGCAAGCGGCGATGCCATACTCACATCAATTGGAAGAATATCTGTAATCAGCCACGCCCCCAGAGAATAAATCCCCACGGTGTAAAGAGAATAAACCGTAAAGGAAAAGCCCTGTTTTTTCAGTCCGTAAAGAAAAAGCGGAACATTCAGCACAATCAGGAAAAAGGAAAGGCTGAGATATTCGGGCGTCAGTTGCGAGAGAAGCATTGATGTTCCTGAAATACCGCTGTCATACAGCTTCACGGGTGCAAGAAAAACCGTGACACCGAAAGCATTGACAAACCCCGCAACAGTGAGTATAAGAAAATTCATCAGATTAAGTTCTTTCATATGTTGTCTCATACAGTTCCCCCTTTTTGAAAAAAGTTTCCTATTGTTATAATATTATAACATAAATTCACATATAATTCAATGTTTTGCAAAGCTAAATTAAATTCGCTTTTAGCTGACCAAATGACAATTTAGCTCACATCAGCAAATTTAGCTGAAAGGGGCTGACATATAATATAAATCACCCAATATATCAACATCATTGTTTGTCCTAAGCAATGGTGTTTTTACAACCTAAAATTCAGGGCGTACCGCAATTAAATCGGTACGACCTTGAATACTTTTCTGCATCAGAAAGGATACTTATAAAAATCACAAGAAAATAATCCTGCTTCATTGTACCTTTAGCACTACCTTGCCTATATTTTCACCACGATAAAGAATGTCGTGTGCCTCTTCGGCTTCCGTAATCGGGAGAACCTTATATACGGTAGGCTTTATCTCGCCGTTCGCTACCTTTTCCCAAACTTCACTGACAAGCTTGGAAAGAATTTCAGCTTTCATTTTGGGAGTGCGTGAACGAAGTGTACTGCCAACAATTCTGATGTTCTTTTTGTAAATATTTTTAAGGTCAATTGTTGTATTTGCTCCGGCAAGAGCCGCAATTACTATCCAACGACATCCATATTTTACGTAAGGCAGACAATCACCAAGATTTTGACCGCCAAGGCAGTCAATAGCAATATCAACCGCCCTGCCTTCAGCTTCTTCTTTTTTGAGTATTTCAGGCAGGTTTTGTTCTCTTGTGTCAACTACGAGGTCGGCACCAAGATGCTGAATGTCTTTAGGGTCACTTATGACCGTTGTAATAACACGCAAACCAAATGCTTTTGCCATAGGAATAATAACGCTGGCAAGTCCACTCGCACCTGCCTGCATAAGCAAAGTATCTCCTGCTTTGGCATGACCTTCAATAAATAGCTTCAAGTATGCAGTTGCAAACGCTTCGGGAATTGCCGCAGCTTCCGCCATAGTACAATTCTTTGGCACAGGCATACACATATCATATTTGACAGAAACAAATTCGGCATAACCGCCACCACCAAGCAGTGCACAAACTTTATCGCCGATTTTGTAATTTGATTTTGCTTTTGCACCCTCTGTCATTTCAACAATTTCGCCCGAAACTTCAAGCCCCATCCATTCCGGACAGCCATCCGGCGGAGGATAGTCACCCTCTCTTTGCATAAGGTCTGCACGATTCAGAGCCGCATATTCAACCTTTATCAAAACCTCATCTTCGGCAAGAACAGGATTTAAAACCTCATCCCATCTTAAACTCTTATCTTCATTTACAAGTATTGCTTTCATTTCACATTCACCTTTTTAAAGTTTATTTACTTCTTGCTCAATCTTATCTAATTCAATTTTTAACCCTTCCTTAACAGAAAGAAAATCATTTTTAGTAAGACCGGTTGCTTTAAGTATTTTACTATTATCAATTTGGCGGTCAAAAAGTCTATCATAAAGCAACGCATAATAGTTATAATTGTTTGTCGCTTTAAGGTATTGTTCAAGTGTTACCCACTCAAATTTTGCTCCCATTAGTTCAGTATAAATTTCCGCCACTTCACCCCATGTCAAATTTTGAGCTGAAGAAACAGTGTAGGCTTCACCGAAACATTCCTCTTTAAATAAAAGATTTGCTATAAGTTTTCCTGAGTTTCCTGCCCAGTCAAGTCCTGCTGCAAGATTTTTAGCATTCATTGGTAGCGGTATAGTTTCACCGTTTTTAATTTTTGTAAGCAAATCATGACCGAAATATGTAACCAAATCAAAACGAAGTTTTGAAAAAGAAATTACAGGACGAACAATTGTCCAATTTTGACCTTCACATTCTTTATGCAAGTACTTTTCCAATTTAGCTTTTGAAATTGCATATTTTTCAGTTTTGATAAAATCCTTGTCAGTAGAAACATCAAGAAGCATAGGCGCTGTTTCAGTAACAGGATGCTGTTCGTCAGCATAAACGCGATAAGACGATAAAACAACAAGATGATTTGTATGTGAAATCAAGAGACTATGAATAGGTGGATATTCCTCCACATTTGGATAATGAATAAAATTGACTATTCCGTCATAACTCTTATTTTTTAAAAAATCCTCTAAATACTCGAGACTTGCCTCACCTTTATAAAACGCAAGATTTTCATTATCAGAAGCCTTATCTTCAAGACAAATTATATCAACCTTGTGACCTAATCTTAGTAATTCTTTGGCAGTATAAGTTCCTAACGTACCGCCACCGCCTATTAAAAGTATTTTCTTCATTTTAAACATTCCTCCAATCAAATAGCACTCCTATTGGAAAACTCTTTTCGTTTACAAGTCTGTTATAAATCTCGTTCGCTTCCTTTGGAGAATGAATTTCGCAAATCATATCCTTAAAATTGAGGCGGTTTCCTTTAACGAGGTTTAAAATTGCTTTCAAATCGTCCACATCTGTCCATAGTCCTGCCGACGATTCTATCTTAGGGCGTGCCATTGTGTGTGCACCAATCAGCGATATTCCTCTGCCGTGAACCTTGCCGTAATAATCAATTTCAAAATGAGAACTGCGTGTGCACCCAAGAAGTGCAACTCTGCCCATTTGTTTCATACAATCAAGCGCCTGAATCAGTCCGATTCCAAGACCTGTTACCTCGATGCAGACATTCACTCCACCATCACTTAAAGCTATAACCTCCTTGACAAAATTGTCATCTGTGGGGTCAAGTGCATAATCTGCACCCAGTTTTAATGCAAACTCTCTGCGTTCCTTTACAGGATCAACCGCAATAACCGGATATGCACCTGCCACCTTTAATTCCTGAACAGCAAAAATGCCGAGAATTCCAAGCCCCATCACCATTGCGGACTCGCCGATTTCAAGCTTTGTTTTTCTTATAGCCGCAAGCGGAAAGGTGGAAATTAACGCCATAGATGCTTCCTTTGTGGAAACCCCATCGGGAATTTTGATAACATTATTTCTGTTTACAGTTATATCCTTTTTATGCTTTCCCCAATATACCACGACTTTGTCGCCAATTTTAAGATCGGTTATGTCACTACCTATTTCAGACACAACCCCTGCTGCACTGTACCCAACTGTTCTTGGAAATACAGCTTCTTCGTCTTCGGCAACGTTTATTCCGTTTCTTGCTCCAATAAAGTTTGCCTTTTCTGTTCCGGAACTAATTGCAGAATACTCCAAGCTTACCGTGACCTCATTTTCCTTGGGCGGCAAACAGGGTGCATCAAGAAGCTCAGCAACACAAGGTGCAGTAAACACAATTTGTTTTGTTTGCATATTTACACTTCCTTTCCGCAAGCTCTAAGTATTAACTTATAAAGACCAAGCTCGTAATCATAAGAATATCTGTTTTCTTTTCCTCTCACCATTTCAGCAAAATTACGCATCATATCATCATAACGGTCATACACTTCTGATTTACTTGTATCCCACTCTTTGCACCACTCAGTGCTATATGCTTCGTTCATGACGGTATACAGTCCGCCTTCCGTATAAACCTCGAGGGGTTTTATTTCTATCGTACCCTTTTCACCGCAAATTACAAGCTGTCTTCTCAAAAAGCCACCATTTTCGTTGGCGCAGGTTTTGGCAAAGGATACGCCGTTTTTGTATTTAAATACGACCATTCCGTAATCATTGGCTGTAGCCTCGTCATATCCGGTTGAGCAATTAAAAGGAATGACTTCTTCCGGTTCTCCCTGAATTTGATATATCAAATCAGTTAAATGACATCCCAAAAAAAACATCATTCCGCCGGGGAAATTTTGAAGCCATTGTCTGACGCCTACAGGATGCTTGCAGTCCATATGTGCTTCAACTGAATATATTTCACCAAGCTCACCATTTTTTACTTTTTTAAGAGCCTCTTGAATTTTCGGATTGAAGCGATACATATATCCTGTTGAAAAAGCTAAATTTTTAGACTTTAGTGTTTCAACAAGCTTTTCAAAGTCGGCAAGATCAACACCACCGGGTTTTTCCATATGCAGATGCTTACCGGCATTTGCAACCATAAGGGCATATTTTGTGAGATATATTTCCTCCGTTTCAACTACAACCGCTTCAATTTCCGGATTGTTTAAAATTTCATCAACCGTCATTTCATTGTAGCCATCAAAATCCTTCGCACGATTCGGAAATTTTTCTCTTTCATTTTCAGGAAATGCATATCCGACAACATCAAAAATGTCCTTTTGTTTTGTTATACTCCCCCAAATGTTATTTCCGTGGCTGTTTTCACTCGTACCGATTTGTGCAACTTTTATCTTTTTCATATTTCTATCATCCTTTCTAAATTACATCCGGCAAATAATCAAGATTATCCCGCACAGCCTTTGCCGCTTTTATTGTAGGCTGAGTGGGAACAGCACGTTCATCATGCTCTCTCACCGCAAGGTAAGTCACACAGCCAAGCTGGGGACCAATCATTCTATGGATTTTAGAATGTGTACCGCCGGATAAGAACAAAAACGGAATCTTTAACTCTTTTTTCAGCAACGTAGTTATTCTTAAATTCTCAATTTGCTCTTCGTCAGAATTTGCCGCTGTTACAATTTTAACAATATCAGCACCTCTTCGTTGTTGTTCATAGGCAATTTCCAAAACCGTATTTTTTATTATATCATCTTGCAAAAATCTGTTCAATATGGTATACTGTAAAAAAAGTAACTATTCTGCAATTATACTTTGCCGGAGGTGTATAAAAAGATGCAAGTTGGAAAAATATATGTCTCGGAGCTTTCCACATCAAAGCATATATTTAATAATTATCATTTTTGTCGCGGAAATAGTAATCTAAGAAAAACTCGAGTTGGCGTTATAATAAAAGGTAGCGGAACCTATATCTATTTGAATAAAAAGCTCAATGTGAAAGAAGGAGACATGGTATTTATACCTGAGAATATTTATTGTTATTCCGAGTGGCACGGAAACCCTGAAATTGAAGTACTTTATGTGAGTTGTTTTATGCACTATGAGCAGTGGCGATATGAACCTCAAATTATTTGTTGCGATAAAAAAACCAAGGATGACCTAATAGAAATAGCCAATCTATTGTCAATCGATTATATTAAGGAATTGGAAGCGTATTCATTGTTTTATAAACTGCTTAAAAAAGTACTTCCTCAAATGGTGCGTTCAAATATTTCATACAATAAAACCTTGCAAACGGCAATTGAATTTATTACTGACAATTGGAATAATGATTTTTCTATTGTAGATTTAGCAAAAAAGTGTTGTGTTAGTGAGTCTACTCTTTACCACTTGTTTCAAAAAGAATTGGGGCAAACACCTGTTAATTTTTTAAATTCCATCAAAATCAATATTGCTATAAAATATTTGGAAAGTAGTGACTATTCTATTTCTACCATAAGCAGACTGGTTGGCTTTAATTCCGAGAATCACTTTAGAAAGGTTTTCAGAAGTGTCACAGAAACAACACCTTCAAAATTCAAAAAGAAGTCATTATAAATGTCTATTATTCAACATTGTGATATAATGTCTTGGTATAGAATTTGAGAGAAAATATTAACTTTTCATTTACCCTTCAGAACGCTTTAAAGGAACAGCTTAATATCAGGAATGATATGCAAAAAAGCCGAACCATAAGGATATTTTTATTTTATTGGCGATATACTCGCTCATGCTCGTTCGATATATTTGCTTCGCAAATTCGATATAACCTCATTTCATTCGGTTGCGATATGATATAAATTCCTTTTTCTCGTTGCCGCAAGGCAACATATCGCATCCATCAGGATATATCGTACCGAAGGTATATCGCAAATTCCGTCAGGAATTTATATCGTTGAAAAAAGCGTACTGAATTTTCAGTACGCTTTTTTCATG